>VBPB01000101.1 GCA_005893365.1 Candidatus Eiseniibacteriota bacterium | reverse complement strand
CGACGCGCGGGCGTCCACGCCGGCACCCGCTTCCGCCACCCGGGCCAGGAGCGCCCAGCGCGAGTAAGGCCCGGCCACCGCCCGGCGCGGCGCCCGCAGCGGCGTGACGCGCGGCGCCAGCGTGTCGGCGAAGACCGCGAACTCCCCGGGCCGGCGCGATTCCGCGATGAACTCCGGCGTGGTTCCGCTCGAATCCCGCGACCGCGAGACGAACCCCCACTCCTCCCCGTCCCGGCGGTAGATGCCCACGTTCCCGGCCCGCTCGCGCGGGGCGGGGAAGCGCACATGGACCGGCGACCGCAACGGGACGGTCGCGGGCAGGATCTCCTGCGTCGCGGTCGGCTCGGCGACCAGCTCCCGCGCCTGCGCCCCCTGCGCCGGCCCGGCCTCGCCACGCTGGATGATGATCGAGGTGGCCTCGAACAACGCGCTGGAGAGCCCCAGGCTCCCCTTGGGTTCCACGCGGGCGCCGCCCGCCCAGTGTGTCGCCGCCAGGCTGAATCCGTGCTCCCACGCCCGCCCGGCGCCATCCCGGCCTCGCAGCACCGCCCAGCGTCCGCCTCGTAGTGATGCCCTTCGGCCGCGGCCCGGCGGCCCCGTGTCCAGCCAGACGCAGACGTCGCGGCTGCCGGCCGGCGCGCCGATCAGCTCGACGCGCATCGCCCCTCCCGGGAGCGCCGCGAATTCCACATGGCGCTCCGCCGCCGGCTTGGTCCCCGCGGCGACCGCCGTGCTGTCCGGCCCCCACTCCGCCGGCCCGGGGGATCGCAGCACCACCGTCCGCTCGCAGGCGTGCCCCGCGACATCGCGCGCGACCAGCCGCAGCGGTCGCGGCGGGTCACCGCGCCGCACCACCAGCGTCCCGGCCTCGCGGTCCTCGGGCACGCCGGTCTTGAGCACGCGCGGCCGGAATCCCGGCGGGGCCCACATCACCAGCCCCTCGTGTCCGACGACGCGGCCCCAGTCGTAGACGTAGTCGCTCTCCACCATGTCGGTGGCCCACGAGACGCTGTCGAACCGGCACTCGATCCGCTCGCCGGCGAACTCGAGCGAGGTGGACCACGGGATCATCCGGTCGACACCCCGCCACACGCCGTCCCGGGCGCCGACCACGGCCCGCACCCGGCCCTGCACCATCAACGTCTCGGGACGCACGCCCAGCCGTACCGTCACCGGTGCCGCGCTGCGCTCCACGTACGAGCTGTCGTCGAGCGGCTCGAGCGTGAGGTCCGCGAGCGTCGGCGCCTCGGTGTCGGGGACCGTGAGGCCCGCCCGCATCGGGTGATAGGCCATGTCGCCGCGGCGGATCTCGATATGCAGGTGCGGCCCGCCTGCCCCGCTCTCGCCGGTCCAGGCGATGCGTTCCCCCAGGGCCACGCGGAGCCGCCCGCGCTCGGGCCACAGGTCCTGCTCGTACTGGCCGGTCGCGCGCTGCACCGAGTCCACGAAGCCGGCGATGGGCTCGGCGTAGGCATCGAGGTGGCCGAACACCAGCAGGCGCCCGTCGTTCGCGTGCAGGTAGAGCGAGCGCCCGTAGCCCACGCCCGAGGCGCGCACGCGCTCGATCCAGCCCGCGAGCGGGGCGTGCACCACGCGCCCGACCTGTCCCCCGGTGCCGAGATCGAGCCCGGCGTGGAAGTGGTTCGAGCGGTACTCCCCGAAGCCGCCGTTGAGCACGAGCGGCGGATCGAGCGGCGGCCGCCCGAGCGGGGTGTCGAAGGAAGCGCTCGCGGCCGCATTGGGCGGCGCCGCCGCGGCCGCCCAGGCCGCGCGGCCCGCCGGCGGCGCGCCCAGCATCGCCGCGAGCACCGCCACCGCCGCGGCCCCGGCGCGCTTCGCCCCACTCACGCGCCGGCGTTGCAACCTGCTCGACCGTTTTGCAAACGGATGGGCCCGCCGCGCGGGCCGGTCAACCGATCCCGCACGCAGGACCATATCGCATCGCCGGGAAGGGCTCATGCGCGGGCTGGCACCGTGATTGCTGTCACTGCCGGCGCACCTCTGGAAAACCACCGGGTCCCCGGCACGGGACCTACGCGTCTGCACTCGAATCGCAAGGAGATGGTCGTGAAGTCCTTTCGCTCGATCGGTTCGCTGATGCTCACCATCGCCACGATGGCGATCCTCGCCGGCTGTGGTTCCAGCACGCTGACCGGCCCCGTGACGGACACGGCGCCGCCGGCGGCGCCCGGCAACGTGACCCTGACGCACGACGCGCAGGGTCGTCTGGCCATCACCTGGGATCTCAGCCCCTCGGCCACCGTCAAGAGCTACGAGGTCTATATGTACTCCCCGTCGCCGGAGCGCGCCAGCGCGTGGGTGCTCCTCGACGACCCGACCCCGGCGGACAACCAGTTCGTGCTTCCCGATGGCCCGGCCGCGACGACGTACCGCGTCACGTGCGTCAGCCAGTCGGGGGCCCACAGCGCGTTGTCGTCGCCGGTCACGGTGGTCTCGAATCCCTCGTCGGGTGGCGGGCTCGGCGTCTACGCCACCGAGTAGTTGATGTGAGTGTCGCGAGGGCTCGTCCCTCGCGGGTGCTTCACGGAAGGAGCACCAAGCGTGTCTGGGCGTGGATGGAGCCACTGAGCAGACGCGCATAATAGACCCCGGCCGGGACGCGGTCACCCTGCGTGTCCCGGCCGTCCCATGTCACCTTCCCGCCCGCGCCGCCGCCCACCTCCAGCACGCGGCGGCGCCGCCCGGCGAGGTCGTAGATCGAGATGGTCTGGCGCCCGCCCACCCCGCCCGGCGCGGCCAGCCAGTAGAACCGCGCGCTGCCGCGTGAGGGCACCTCGAGGGCGGCCAGGGCCGCGCCCTTGCGCCCCGTCAGCGGCCCGCCCACCTCGGTCTCCACCGACACCACGTTCGAGAGCGACGACGAGAATCCCGCGGCGTCCACCGCCTCGAGCGCGAACCAGTAGGTGGTGGCGTTCTCCAGGCCGTCGAACTCGAGCTTCTCGGCCCCGCCCGCATCGACATCGGCCGTGACCACGCGCGTGAGCGGCGCGCTGGCGAAGCTCGCGGCGTCGAGCGGGGCGAGGGCGGCACGCACGAGGTAGTCGCGGGGACGGCCGATCAGGCCATCGTCGCCGGTCGCGGTCCAGGAGAGCGAGACCGAGGCGTCGGTGTGGGCGGTCACGGAGAGGTCGGTGACCGCGGCGGGCAAGCCCTCCACCGAGCCGGTGCCCGGCGCGTAGAGCCGGCTCCCGGTGCGCGCGAAGTTGCCGCGGGACGTCGGCCACGGCATCGGGCCCGTGCCCGACGAGCCCGGGCCGGCGTCGTAGATGTAGAAGAGCGAGTCGGTGCCGGAACCGGCCAGCACCTCGGCATGGGCGTCCGCGTCCGCCTGGGCGAGCGTGGGCGAGAGCCCCGCCCCGCCCGGCCGTGGGAAGAACGAGAGGAACTGGGCGTTGTGGGCGAGCGCCAGCAGCCCGACGCCGCTGGCCATGAACAGCACCTCGGGCCCGGGCGAGACGGTGGACAGCTCGCCCAGCACCGGCGGCCCCTGCGCGGGCGGCCCCGGGCGCGGCCAGCCCAGCGCCGCGAGGCTCATTCCCGAGGAGTCCCGCACGTCGATGCTCGCCGGCGGGTCGAGCGTGAGGACGATGTCGTCGTACCCGTCGCCGTCCACGTCCCCGGCCGCCGGGTCCTGGACCACCGGTCCGCCCAGCGTCGCCGGGAATCCCGGTCGCTCCGCCCCGGTCGCCGACAGCGCGTGCAAGGTCGAGCCCGCCGCGACCACCACCGTCGGCGCGGCCTTGACGCCGAAGCCCATGACCAGCGGTGCGCGCGGCGATGGGCCGACGTTGGGCCACCCGGTGATCTCGACCCCGCCCGCCTGGTAGACGTGCAGTTGTCCATCGTCCGAGACCACGATGATCTCGGCCCCCGCCACGCCGTCCAGGTCCGAGAGCGTCGGCGGCACGTGGAGGGGCGAAGCGCCGGTCGTGATCGGGAACCCGGCGACGGCGCTCCCGTTCGTGTGCCAGGCGTAGAGCTTGCCATCGCTCCCTCCGCTCACCACCTCGAGCGTCCCGTCGCCATCGAGGTCCCCGAGCGCCGGGCCGGTCATCGCCGGCGGGGAGCCCTGCGGCTGCGGCCACGCGCC
>VBPB01000100.1 GCA_005893365.1 Candidatus Eiseniibacteriota bacterium | reverse complement strand
CAGGAAGGCGGCCCGCGCCTCGCCGTCCGAGGGCACGAGCAAGGGCGCACCGACCGTGTTGGCCAGCATCCGCGTGGCGGTGGAGCCCGAGGTCTCGGTGAGGGCGCGATAGGCGTTGAGTCGGCCGGAGCCGAAGAGTCCCACCAGGCCGGGGTTGAGCCCGGCGATGTCGTCGGTGGTCTCCATCAGCCGGAACTGCACGCTGCGCGGTGTCAGCGGGTGATTGGCCTCGGGTGGAAGCTGGCGAGATTGGATAAGGGCCGCCACACCGGAGACGAGCGGCGCCGCGAAGGAGGTGCCGTTCAAGCCGGTCTTGTAGACCGGCATCCGGTTGCCGGAGCCGTCCACGATCACGGACGTGCTGGCCATCGCCTGTCCCGGCGCCGAGAGGTCCACGAACGCGCCGAGCGTCGAGAAGCTCGCCACGCGATCGGTGGCATCCGTGGCCGCGATCGCCAGGCAATCCTCGCGATCCCCCACGTAGTGCGGGCCGCTGTAGTTGTTCCCCGAGGCGCTCACGATCGTCACGCCGGACCGCACCGCGTCGGTCAGCGCCGAGTCGAGCGAGCCCAGATAGCCGCTCTCCCACGAGCAGTTGATGACCTGGGCGCCCATGCGGGTCGCGTAACGGATCGCCCGCGCGGCGAAGCTCATGTCCACCTCGCCCCCAGGGGACGGGGCCGACGCCCAGCCCATGCGAACCGGCATCAACCGCACCGTGCGCGCGATCCCCGCGAGGCCGATGCCGTTGTCCGCGATCGCGCCGATCAGCCCCGCCACGGCGGTGCCGTGTCCGGCATAGTCGCTGGGATCGTTGTCCTCGATGGCGAAATCCTCGAACGGTTGATGATCCGGGGTCGCGCTCACGAAGTCCCAGCCGTGGATGTCGTCGACGAAGCCGTTGCCATCGTCGTCGACGCCGGGTGTGCCGCCGGCCTCCGCCCAGTTGGTCCAGATCTGTCCGCTCGAGCCGGGCACCGCTCCGGAAAGGTCGGGGTGGTAGGGCAAGGGGACCTGATTCCGGAGCGAATCCGCCCCCACGCCGGTGTCGGCCACCGCGACCACGATCGCGGTGTCGCCCAGCGTGACGTCCCAGGTCTCCGGCGCGTGGATGTCGTGCCGGGGAGGCGGTCCGGGCTGATAGAGCCAGTACTCCTGGGCCCACAGCGAGTCGCTGAGAGAAACCGCGTCCACCGGCAGCACCGCGATGGGGTCCGCGCGCGCGACCTCCCCCAGCGAGCGGAAGCGCGCGAGTGCCTCCTCCAACGCGATGCCCTGGGGCAGGTGCGCCAGGTAGTACGCGGTGAAGTCGGGCGAGCCCGAGCCCGGCACCGGCGGCGTCTCCTCGGGGAACTCGCGCTCGAACCACATGCCGCCCAGGCTCACCGCCAGCCGGTCCACGGCGGCCACGCCCAGCCCCGGCGCCCGCGTGAGTCCCGGTGTCCGGGCGGCGCTGATCCGCGCCGAGGCCCGCGTCAGGCACAACTCGAAGACCTCGCCCTGATAGTAGCGAGGGCCGACCGCCTCCCACGCCATCCCGGCCCGGCGCACCGGCAGGTCCAGCGTCAGCGCCGCGGCGGGCAGCGCGCTGCCCAGCAGGAGGGCCAAGGCGAGGGTCGGGGCGCGCATGAGTGGTTAGAAGGATGCGACCGGCCCGCAGGCGGGGGTCCGGTCGCACTGCGAAAAGTCTAGAGGCGCCCGGCACGCACGGTCAAGCGCAGCGCCGAGCGGCCGATGGCCGCGCGATCGACCGCTCGAGGGCCGCGCCAGCGGCTCCGCGCCTTGACTTCACCCGCGCGCCGTGGGCACACTTTCCGTACGCGTGCCGCGCACCGTGCGCGCCGCACCACCTCACTGACCGAAAGGCGACATGGATACCGCGCAGCGTGACGAGCTTCGCCAGATGCTGCTCAACCGTTCGATGCGCTTCGGCGAATTCGTCCTGAGCTCCGGGGCCACCTCGAACTATTACATCGACGTCCGCAAGACCAGCCTGCATCCCGCCGGGCTCAAGATGATCGCCCAGCTCTTCTGTGAGGTCCTCGAGGCGGACAACGTGACCGCGGTCGGCGGGTTGACCCTGGGGGCCGATCCCCTGGTCGCCGGCGTGATGCTGCGCAGCGCGGAACTGGGCCGGCCCATCGAGGGCTTCCTGGTCCGCCGCACCACCAAGGACCACGGCATGCGCGGGCAGGTCGAGGGCAACCTCGCCGGCCACAAGCGCATCGCCATCCTCGACGACGTCATCACCAGCGGCGAGAGTTCCCTGATCGCCGCCGAGGCCGCCGAGTCCTACAAGGCCGAGGTGGTCCGCGTCCTGGCCGTCGTGGACCGCGAGCAGGGCGCCAGCCAGATCTTCCAGCAGCGCGGCTACCCGTTCACCCCTCTATTCTCGATCGGAGAGCTGCTCCCCGCCGAGCGCGGCTGAGTCGCTCGAACGCCCCCCCGGCGGCCACCTCCCACGAGGTGGCCGCCGGCGTATCGGGCTGCCCGGCCGCGCCATCGGCCCGCCCGGCGAGGCCTTTCCGAAGCCGGTAAAGCTCTCCCCCCCGCCCGCCGATAACCCATCGCGGAGCACCCGGATAAGTCTGCGGCGCCCGACAATGGGATGGAGACCCATGTTCGAGACACAGCTCGGCTTGCGCGAGAACCCGTTCCTCGCCGGTCACCATCCCAAATACCTGTTCCCGAGCCGGGCTCACCGGGACGCGCTCGTCCATCTGCGCGACGGCCTCGAGCATCGGGAACCGTTCATCCTGATCACCGGCGACCCCGGCACGGGCAGGACCCTGGCGGTCTACGACGCGCTGGGCGAGTGGGGCGCGCGCGCCGTGGTGGCGCTCATGACGCAGCCGGACCTCACCCCCGACGAGCTGTTCGAGGAGATCTGCCTGCGCTTCGGCGTCGACGCCCCCGGGCAGGCCCTGACGTCCGCCGACCTTGGAGCCCTGCTGGCCGCGATGCACGCGCGCGGCGACCTGGCCATCCTGGTCATCGACGGCGCCGAGGTCCTCGACGACGAACTCCTCAGCGCGCTCGAGCGTCTTTCGCTGTTGGAGGTGAAGGGCGAGAGCCTGCTGCGCATCATCCTGGTGGGCTACCCCGAGTTCGAGTCGGTCCTGGCCCGTCCCGAGCTCCAGTCGCTCGATGACCGCATCCAGGCCCGCCACCGGATGGAGGTCTTGAGCGCCGACGAGACCGTCGAGTACCTCCATCATCGGATCGCGGTCGCCGGCGGCGACCCGGCCGAACTGTTCCCGACCGACACCTGCTTCGAGGTGTTCCGATTCGCCGGCGGGGTTCCCGGCGAGGTGAACCACATCGCCTTGCAGGCCCTCCGGATGGCGTCCGAAGAAGGCTCCCGGACCGTGACCCCCGAGCATGTGCTCGCCGTGGCGGAAGCGGACGGGCTCGACGGCGCGCCCACCGAGAACGAGCCCATGATCGGTCACGCCGCCCCGGCCGCGCCGCCGCGCGCCGCGCGCGCCGACACCGCCAACGGCAACCGCACGGCTGAGCAGCCCCCCGCGCCCGCGCCCTTCGCGACCCCTATCCCGCCCGCGACGCCGCGGAGCCGGCGCGTGAAAGCCGCTGCCGAGGCCCAGCCGATGGCCGACGCGAGCGCCTCGACGCCCGATGAGACCACCGGGCCGATCCTGCCCTCGTGGTTCGACGACATCGTCGCCCGCCGCAAGCAGGCCGATGAGCAGGAGTCGGTCCAGCATCCCGCGCCCCCGGTCGAGGTCAACGCCGCATCGCAGGATGAAGTCGCCGCGACGGACGCGATCGAGGCGGACGCGATCGAGGCGGACCCGATCGAGGCGGACGCGATCGAGGCGGACCCGATCGAGGCGGACGCGATCGAGGCGGACGCAGTCGAGGCCTACGACGAGCCGATCGACCCGGCCGGCGCGTCGCCCGAGGAATTGCTGGGCCTTGTCAGCGAGGCGCCGGCCGCGGACGCGCCGGCCGCTCCCATCGACTTCGTGCCGGTGTGGGCATCGGACCGCGCGCCCGACGAGCCGACACTGGTCGCCGATGAGACGTCGATCGCCGAGGCCCCGGAGCAGTCGGCCCCGGCGACCCCGCCGGTCGAGCTGTACCTCGCGGCGCCACCCGAGGAGGTGGTCAGCGTGCCCATGCCGCCGGCCCCGCCCGTGGACTTCGTGCCCGAACTCGAATCCGTCCCCCCCGCCGTCATCCAGGCGGCGCTGCGGCAGAACCTCAACTGGCTCGCCCCCGTCGCGGTCCTCGCGGCGGTGGTGATCGCGGCGCTGCTGTTCATCAGACTGACCGGCCGCACACCCGGGACCACCGCACCCGAGCCGGAACCAGCGTCCTCGGTCCCAAGGCCGGTCGTCACCCGGACCGAGCCTCAACCCGTCTCGACCGCGCCCAAGCCA
This sequence comes from Candidatus Eiseniibacteriota bacterium, assembly GCA_005893365.1. Classification (GTDB taxonomy): domain Bacteria; phylum Eisenbacteria; class RBG-16-71-46; order RBG-16-71-46; family RBG-16-71-46; genus WS-11. Next base: position 1,302 of record VBPB01000100.1, on the reverse strand, counting down.
GTCACTCCCGTGAAGACCGCGCCGACGCACGTGAAGTCGACGGCGACGTCTGCGACACCGGCGCCCGCGAAGACCGTGAAGCCGGCACCGGTGAAGTCGACAGTAACGGGGAAGACGGCGACGCCCGTGAAGTCGGCGGTGACGCCGACGCCGGTGAAGGTCACGGTGACGACCAAGGCAGCGCCTCGGCCAAGCGTGAAGACTCCTGAGCCGACCAAGCCGGCGGTCTCCGCGACCGTGAAGCCGGCCACGACCCCAGCCTCCACGGCGCCGAACGGGGCCACCGCGACCGCCCTCGGATCCACTTCCAAGCCGGCCGCGGGCGGCCGTGCGCTCTATGGCATCGCCGTCGGCTCGTACCTGTTCGAGGATCGCGCGAAGAGCGAACTCGCCACGATGAGCGACAAGACCCACCTCCCGTCGCGCGTCATTGCGGTGAGCGACGGGGGCACCTCGATGTTCCAGGTGGTCGTGGGCTCGTTCACCAGCCGCGCCGCCGCGGAGACTCAGGCGAACGCGCTCGTCCGCACCGGCCAGGCGAATCAGGCCAGCGTCATCTCGCTGCCGCGAGCCACACCCGCGAATCCGTAGCCGTCCGCGATCGATCGGGCAGAGATCAGGCGCGCCGCAAAGCGCGCCTTTTCACTTGCCCCGATCGGGCGCGCCCTCTAGGTTCACCGCCCGCCTTGCCTCCTCCGCGTCCCCATCGTCTAGAGGCCTAGGACACCGCCCTTTCACGGCGGCGACACGGGTTCGAATCCCGTTGGGGACGCCAGCTTCCGCCGATGCGCCGCAGGCACTTGCAGGCGCCGCGAGACCCTCGAACGCCCGGTTTGGCCTCGAACTGTGCTTCTTCTCGAGGGCGCCTCCCCGATCGCAACCACCTTGCGGCCCTCCGATGTGACGGCACCGTGCAGCACGGCGAGTTTCCGCACCGCCTCGACCTGATCCGAGGACGAGACGATGTGGTAGCGATCGAACACCGAGCGGGTCTTGTGGCCGGTGATGGACATGGACACTTGCTCGGAAACGCCAGCCCGCACGAGGTTCCGCACCGCCGAGCGACGCATGTCGTGAAGCAGCCGCCCGGGCACGCCCGCCTTGCCGCACGCCGTGCTCCAGGCCTGATAGTGCCAAGTCACTTGATGGCCGTTGCGGTGGAACACCCAGGGACAGACGGTATCGTGTGCGCGCTCGAACTCCGAGGTCCGCTCGCGCTGCTCATGGAGTAGAGCGGCGAAGCGAGGATGGACGGCGAACGGGAACGAGCGCGGCTCACCCGACTTGGTCGTGCCGCGTTCC
>VBPB01000378.1 GCA_005893365.1 Candidatus Eiseniibacteriota bacterium | reverse complement strand
CTTGAGCGCCAGCTTCGTGGTCGGGACCTACACGCTCACCACGGACCTGGCGGGGAGCGGCAGCATCACGCGGAACCCCAACCTCGCGCAGTACTCGGCGGGGAGCAGCGTCCAGCTGACGGCGGTGCCGGGGCAGGGGTCGGTCTTCGTCGAGTGGTTCGGTGACGCCGATGGGAGTGCCAACCCGATCAACCTGACGATGGATGCCGACAAGACCGCGACGGCCACGTTCGCTGACACGACCCGGCCGGCGGCACTCGTGCTCGCGCCCAACGGCGGGGAGAGCGTCACGGTCGGGGGGCTCATCAGCCTCAAGTGGAAGGCGACCGACAACGTGGGGGTCACGGCGGTGGACCTGTTGCTGTCGCGCCACGGCACCGCGGGTCCATTCGACACGCTGATGGCGGGGATCGCCAACACCGGGAGCTATGTCTGGACCGCGACCGGGCCGACCACCCCGATGGCGGTGCTCAAGGTGCGCGCCCACGACGCCGCGGGACACACGACCGACGACATCAGCAACGCGCTGTTCACCATCAACGGCACGACCGGCGTCGAGCCGCTGTCCGGAGCGCCGCCGGCGGCCCTCACGCTCGAGCCGGCCCAGCCGAATCCGATGCGCGACCGGGTCCGGATCGCCTTCGGCCTGCCGGCCGCCGCGCGGGTGCGGCTTGAGATCGTGGACCTGCTCGGGCGCGAGGTCGCCTCGCTCGAGGACGACACGCTGCCCGCCGGCCGGTTCGCGTTCGACTGGGACGGGCGCGGGGCGGGGCGCGCCGTGCCCACGGGGATGTACTTCGTGAGGCTCGAGGTCGGCGGGCGCCGGCTGGTGCGCCGGCTGGTGGTCGCGCACTGACCCGCGTTCCGGCCGCGCCCGGCTCGACGGCGCTAGGGCCCGGCGTCGGCTATCATGGCGGCGATGCGCCCTGAGCCCTCGACCCTCGCCGGGCCCGCGGCGCCGGCGCTCCGTGAGCCCGGCGCCATCCTGCTCATCTCGTGCTACGAGCTGGGACGCCAGCCGCTGGGCGTGGCGGTGGCCGGCGCCTTCCTGCGGCGGGCGGGGTTCGCCCCGGCCGCACTCGATCTCTCGGTGGAGCCGTTCGATGCCGCGCGGGTCGCGCGGGCCGGGCTGGTCGTGATCTCGGTGCCCATGCACACCGCGCTCAGGCTCGGACTGCGCGCGGCCGCCCAGGTGCGCGCGGTGAACCCGGGTACCCACGTCTGCTTCCACGGGCTCTACGCCGGGCTCAACGCGGCCTGGCTGATGGAGCACGGGGCCGACTCCGCGATCGGCGGCGAGTCCGAGGGCCCGTTGGTGGCGCTGGCGGAGGCCCTCACCGCGGGCCGTCCCGCCGCGGTCGCGGGGGCCAGCGTGCCCGGGCGGGTCGCGCCCCCGCATCTCGCCCGGCTCGACTTCCCGGCGCCGGCGCGTGAGCTCCTGCCGCCGCTCGCCCGGTACGCCCGCATCGAGCGCGACGGGCGCTTCGACCTGGCGGGCAGCGTCGAGGCCAGCCGCGGCTGCCGCCACCGCTGCCTCCACTGTCCCATCCCGCCGGCCTACGACGGACGGTTCTTCGTGGTGCCGGCCGAGGTGGTCCTCGCCGACGTCCGCCATCAGGTGGCGATGGGGGCCACGCACATCACCTTCGCCGACCCGGACTTCCTCAACGCCCCGACCCACGCGTTGCGGATCGTGCGCGCCCTGCACGCCGAGTTCCCGGTCCTGAGCTTCGATCTCACCACCAAGATCGAGCACGTCCTGGAGCACCGCGCCCTGATGCCGGAGCTGGCCGCGTGCGGCGCGCTCTTCGTGGTCTCGGCGGTGGAGTCCCTGAGCGACACCGTGCTGGCGCACCTCGAGAAGGGGCACACCCGCGCCGACGTGTTCGCGGCACTCGGCATCCTGCGGCAGGCGGGGATCGCGCTGCGCCCTTCGCTCGTGTCCTTCACGCC
>VBPB01000099.1:5247-16845 GCA_005893365.1 Candidatus Eiseniibacteriota bacterium | reverse complement strand
GCCGCGCCTCCTCGCCGTCGCGCCATGCTCTTCCTTCGTGGAAGCCGCCATGTGCCGCCAAGCCGCCCTCGGGTTGTCGCTGGCCGTCGCGCTCCTATCGAGCCCGTCGCTGGCGGCCTGCCCACCGACCCATCTCCTGACGTTTGGGCCCTCCAGGGCACAGGCCCTGGCGGTGGGCGCCGACGGCAACGTCTACGCGCTCATGCTGTACGGCAGCGTCAAGGTCTACGGTGCGGACGGGGCGTTGTTGCGCACGTGGGGCTCCTACGGATTCGCGCCCGGACAGTTCGATGAACCGCATGACCTCGCGGTGGATGGCCAGGGCTACGTCTATGTGACCGACCGGTTCCACGCCTTGCAGAAGTTCACCAGCACCGGGACGCTCGTAAGCCAATGGAACGTGTCCCGCGGATGCACGATCTCGATCGATGGCATGACGCCGATCTCCGTCGCCGTGGACGCCGCGGCGAACGTCTACACCCTGGCGGGCTACACGTGCAGTGTGGAGAAGCGCACGAGCAGCGGCACGCCCCTGCTCTCGTTCGGGTCGTGCGGGAATGGTCCCGGGCAGTTTCACGGCTGCGATGATTACGCCATGGCCATCGATCGGCAGGGTTTCGTCTACGTTTCGGAGTACTGGACCGGACGGGTGTTCAAGTTCACCACCGGCGGGGCCTACGTTGGCGTGCTCGGTCCATTCCAGCTTCCGGTCGACGTGGCGGTGGATGGGAACGGCACCCTGTATGTGCTCGAAGAGTACGGCCATGTCAGGACCATGGCCGGCGACGGGACGATCCAGTGCGAGTGGGATCCCGACGATGGTGGCGTGAGCCTGGCGGGTGGGCCAGCAGACGACATCTACATCGCGGGCAACACCCGCATCGCGAAGTTCGGCGACCTGGCCACGCCGGCGTCGCGCCCGGCCTGGGGCAGGCTGAAGACGCTCTATCGATAGGTCGAGCCCGACCAGCCCCGCTACTTCTTGAGCGTCTCCTCGACCGACTGGACGCGCAGCTCGAGCGCGCGGTTCTTGTCGCGCAACTGGTGCAGCTCGGCGCAGGGCGGCGACACCGCCGTCGCCCTGGCTCCGCAGCCGGTTGCGCGCCTCGAGCGCGGTGGCCACGACGCGCGCCTCGGGCTCGCGGCTCACGACGCGGTCCGGCGTCTCGATCGCGCCGCGGTCGCCCAGGTCCCCCAGCGCGCCGGCCGCGGCGCGCCGCACCGTCATCTTGCCGTCCCACGCGAGCGGCTCGAGCCGCCAGGCGCACCTCGCGGCGCGTGGTCTTGCCGGCGGCGAGTCCATCGGCGGCCGGGACCGCCCCGGCGCGGTGGCGGGCCCCGGCGCGCTCTGTTAGCGTGCCGCGGTTTGCCAACCCGGAGGCGTCATGGCGTGCACGGTGGTGGTGGGTGCCCAGTGGGGCGATGAGGGCAAGGGCAAGATCGTGGACGCCCTGAGCGCCGAGGCCGACGTCGTCGCCCGCTACCAGGGGGGGCCCAACGCCGGCCACAGCGTCATCCGCGGCGGCGAGACCGTGGTCCTGCATCTCGTCCCGTCGGGGGTGATGGTGCCGGGCCGCCGCTGCCTGATCGGCAACGGCGTGGTGATCGACCTCGAGCGCCTGCGCGAGGAGGTGGCCCGCCTCGAGGCCCTCGGGCTCGACGTGCGCGCGCGTCTCGGCGTGAGTGCGGCGGCGCACCTGATCCTGCCCTACCACCGCGCGGTCGAGGTCGCCGCCGAGCGCGGGCCCGGGGCGATCGGCACCACCGGCCGCGGCATCGGCTTCGCTTACCGCGACAAGGGGGCCCGCACCGGGCTCAGGGTCGCGGACCTCTACGACCGCGAGCGCTTCGTCGCGCAGGCGGACCGGAACCTGGAGCGGCTGCGCCGGGAGTTCCCGGAGGTGCCGGAACTGGTGGCGATGGACGGGGGGCGGCTCCACAACGGGCTGCGCGAGGCCGCCGGCTGGCTCGAGCCGATGGTGGGCGACGTCTCGGCCGAGCTGCACGCGGCCCTGGCCCAGGGCCGCCGTGTCCTGCTCGAGGGCGCCCAGGGCACGCTGCTCGACCTGGACCACGGCACCTATCCGTTCGTGACCTCGTCGTCGGCGAGTGCCGCGGGGGCCCCGCTCGGGGTGGGGCTCGGGCCCCGCGCGGTGGACCACGTGATCGGCGTGACCAAGGCGTACACGACCCGCGTCGGCCTGGGCCCGTTCCCGACCGAGATGCCGGGCGCCGAAGCGCTTCGGCTGCGCGAGGCGGGGGAGGAGTACGGCGCCACCACCGGGCGGCCGCGCCGCTGCGGCTGGCTCGACCTGCCGGCGCTCCGTTACGCCGCGCGCATCAACGGGCTCGACGCGCTCATCGTCACCAAGCTCGACGTGCTCGACCGCTTCGAGGAGATCCAGGTCGCGGAGGCCTACGAGCTCGACGGCCGCGAGGTCGCCTTCCCGGCCGGCGCGCGCGAGCTGGCGCGCTGCGTCCCGCGCTGGCGCGCGTTCCGCGGCTGGCGCGAGCGCAGCACCGGCGCACGGCGCTGGTCGGAGCTGCCCGCCCTGGCCCGCGCCTACCTCGAGTGGATCGAAGGCGCTTGCGGTGTCCCCATCACCCGCGTCTCGGTGGGCGCCGAGCGCGACGCCGAGGTGCTGCGCTCGGCGTGAGGAGGCGAATGCCGTCGCCGGACACCCGTGCCCGGGCGGACGTCGTCGCCTGACCTGCCGGCGCTACGCTTCCTCGGCGGCCCGACCGTTACGGGCCACCCGCGCACCCTCGTGGCGGTGTTCCGCCGCGTCCGCGGCGGGTTCGACGCGAGGCAGGGAACGCGGTGCGCCCACGACCTCGCGCAGGTAGGCGATGGTGCGCGCGAGACCCACGTGCAGCGAGATCTGGGGCTGCCAGTCCAGCAGGGCCCGGGCCCGCGAGATGTCGGGCCGGCGCCGCTGCGGATCGTCGCCCACGGCGGCTTCGGCGAAGACGATCTCCGAATGCGACCCGCACAGGTCGCGCACGATCTCGCTGAACTCGAGCACGGTGTGCTCGTCCGGGTTGCCCAGGTTGATGAGCTGCCCGTGCGCCCCGGCCGCCTCCATGGTGCGCGTGAGGGCTTCCACCAGGTCCGAGACGTAGCACAGCGAACGGGTCTGCCGGCCGTTACCGTAGACGGTCATGGGATCGCCGCGCAGCGCCTGGACGATGAAGTTGACGACCACGCGGCCGTCGCCGGGGTCGCAGCGCGGGCCGTAGGTGTTGAAGATGCGCACGATCCGCCCGTCGACCTTCCGGCTGCGGACGAAGGTCATCGTCAGGGCCTCGCCGTAGCGCTTGGCCTCGTCATACATCGAGCGGGGGCCGGTGGTGCTCACGTTCCCGCGATACTCCTCGCGCTGCGGGTGCTCGTGCGGATCGCCATAGGCCTCGGAGGTGCTGGCATACAGGAAGCGCGCATCCTGGGCCGCCGCGAGCGTGAGCAGCCGGAACGTCCCCTCGCTGTTCACGCGCATGGTCTCGATCGGCAGGCGCGTGTAACCCGGAGGGCTCGCCGGGCTCGCCAGGTGGTAGATGCGGTTGATCGGCGGCAGCTCGGGGAGCGGCTCGATGATGTCGTGATCGATCCAGGTGAAGAGAGGATTCGTGAGCCACTGACGGATGTTGTCGAGCCGCCCGGTGCAGAGGTTGTCCATGCAGATGACGCGGTGCTCCTGCATCAACAACTGTTCGCACAGGTGCGAGCCGATCATTCCGGCACCACCGGCAACCAGGACGTTCATGGAATCTCCCCCCGATACGCAACGCGGATGCGAAAGGCAATGGACGACGAGCGGTGACGCGCTTACCAGGGTGTTGCGGCCCTTTGATCCGTCCTGGATCGTTTCGGCGGCCGAGGGCCTCCGTGGCCGCCGCACATCGGCTGGGCGATGTGATTCCTGCAGAATGCAACCTGGTTTATCGTACCGGAACTCGGTGCCGATTGCCACAATTCCCGCGATATCAGGGCAATACCTGACCGTGCAATGTGCGGCTCGGCATGATATAGTGTGGTCAAACGAAAGATGTGGCCGCCGAATGACTCAGCGGCAGATCATTCGCACTCGATGGTCGTCGGGATGGTTCATGAGTCCGGGCGACCGTCCGGGCCGGCCCGGGATGGCGACATCGAGCCCTGCGAGCCCCTGCTCGAACAACCCGCGGCTCCGGAAACCACCCGCCATGACCCTCGTCTCGACCACATCCAAGGCAGCGCCCGTCCTCGCGCTTGCCCGTCCGACCATCCGCGGCAAGTTCCTGGCGGCCGGGGGCAGCAAGCTCTACGTCCGGGGCGTCACGTACGGGGCCTTCGAGCCCGACGCCGCCGGCCGCGAGTACACGGACCTGGCGACCGTCGAACGGGACTTCGCCCAGATGGCGGCGGCCGGCTTGAACGCGGTCCGCATCCCCCACACGGTGCCTCCGCGGGCCCTCCTCGACGTGGCGCTCCGGCACGGGCTGCGTGTCATGGTGGGCCTCTCGGCCGAGCAGTACGTGGGCTACCTCCTGGATGGCCGGCAGGCGCGGGCGTTCACCCACGAGATCCGCGACAAGGCCCGCTCGGTCAAGGGCCACCCGGCGCTGCTCTGCTACGGGCTTGGCAACGAGATCGCCGCGCCGGTCGCCCGGTGGCTGGGCCGCTCGCGGATAGAACGTTACCTGCGCGAGGCTTACGAGGTGGTCAAGGCGGAGGACCCTGAGGGCCTCGTCACCTATGTCAACTACCCTTCGACCGAGTATCTCGACCTGCCGTTCCTGGATCTGGTCGCGTTCAATGTCTACCTCGAGTCCCCGGAGCGGTTCGAATCCTATCTCTATCGACTGCAGAACCTGGCCGGCGACCGGCCGCTGATCATGAGCGAGCTGGGGCTCGACAGCCTGCGCCACGGCGCGGAGGCGCAGGCGCGGGCCCTCGACTGGCAGATCCGCGCGACCGCGTCGACGGGCTGCGCGGGGGCCTTCGTGTTCGCCTGGACCGACGAGTGGTTCCGCGGCGGGGCGGCGGTCGAGGACTGGGATTTCGGCGTCACCCGCCGGGACCGCAGCCCCAAGCCGGCGCTCGAGTCGGCGCGCCGGGCGTTCGCGGCGGTGCCCTATCCGGTGGACCGGGACTGGCCGCGGGTGTCGGTGGTGGTGTGCAGCTACAACGGCTCGCGCACGATCCGCGACTGCCTCGAGGGGCTGCGCCAGGTCGAGTACCCCGACTTCGAGGTCATCGTCGTGGACGACGGCTCCACCGACGCCACCTCGGCGATCGCGCACGAGTACGACGTGCGCGTGATCCGCACCGAGAATCAGGGCCTGAGCCGTGCGCGCACCACCGGGATGTCGGCGGCCACCGGCGAGATCGTGGCCTATATCGACGACGACGCCCGCCCCGATCGACATTGGCTCCAGTATCTGGCGGCGACGTTCACGAGCACCGACCACGTGGCGGTCGGCGGCCCCAATATCGCCCCGCGCGGCGACGGTCCGATCGCCGAGTGCGTCGCCAACGCGCCCGGCGGGCCGCTGCACGTCCTGGTCACGGACCGGGTGGCCGAGCACATCCCGGGCTGCAACATGGCGTTCCGCAAGCACGCGCTCGAGGCGATCGGCGGGTTCGATCCGCGGTTCCGGGTGGCCGGCGACGACGTCGATGCCTGCTGGCGGTTGACGGAGCGCGGGGGGACGATCGGCTTCAGCCCGGGCGCCATGGTCTGGCACCACCGCCGCAACTCGGTGCGGACCTACTGGAAGCAGCAGATGGGGTACGGCAAGGCCGAGGCGCTGCTCGAGGCCAAGTGGCCCGAGCGCTACAACGCCATGGGCCACGTGAGCTGGGAGGGCCGGATCTACGGCAACGGCCTGACGCAGGCGCTGGAGTGGGGCCGGGGACGCATCTACCACGGCCAGTGGGGGAGCGCCCCGTATCAGTTCCTCGAGCGGCCGGCGCCCGGGCTGGTCGCCTCGCTGCCGTTGATGCCCGAGTGGTGGCTGGTCGTGGGAGCGCTCGCCGGGATCGCCGCGCTCGGCCTCGCCTGGTCGCCGCTCCTGCTCGCGCTGCCGCTGGTGCTGCTCGCCGTCTCCGCGCCGGTCGCCCAGGCGATCGCGAGTGCCGCGCGCGCACGATTCCCGGGTCACCCGCCGGCGGACGCGGCCCGCCTGCGCGCGCTGACCGCCCTCCTCCACCTGATGCAACCGGTCGCGCGCCTGCGCGGCCGCCTGCGGTGGGGTCTCACCCCCTGGCGGCGCCGCGGCCGACCGGGCTTCATCGCCCCCTGGCCCCACTCCACGGCCCGCTGGACCGAGGACTGGGTCGCGCCCGACGAGCGGCTGCACGCCGTCGATCGCGAGCTGCGCGAGGATGGCTGGGTCGTCCGCCACGGGGGTGACCACGACCGCTGGGACCTCGAAGTCCGCGGGGGCGCGCTCGGCTGCGCGCGGTTCCTCATGGCGGTGGAGGACCACGGCTCCGGCACCCAGCACGTCCGGGCCCGGACCTGGCCGCGGGTCTCGCGCGCGGCGCTGGCGGTGGCGCTGGTGCTCGCGGCACTCGCGGTCGCCGCCGGCGTCTCCGGGGCGTGGCTGGCGGGCGCGTCGCTCGGGCTGGCGGCGGCGGCCGTGATCGGCAGGGTGGTGCTCGAGTGCGGCTCGGCGGCCGCGGCGATCGTCGCAGCTCAGCCCGGCGTGGCGCGGCGGGAGGACTGATGCCCCGGCGCTTGGCCGACCTCGCTCGCGACGGCTGCGGCGTCCCGGCGGCGCACGCCACCGGCTCCCGGACGAGGATCGCGCTCCCGACCGCACCCCGATGAACGTCCTGATCACGGGAGGGGCGGGCTACATCGGCTCCCACGCGGCCCAGCGGCTGCTGCGTGACGGGCATACCGTCGCGGTCGTCGACAACCTGTCGCGCGGGCACCGCGCGGCGGTGGCCGCGCTCCAGGACGGTGCCAACGGCGGGCGGCTCGCCTACGCCGAGGCGGACATCGCCGACCGTGCCGCGGTCGAGGGCCTGATCACCGCCCACGGCATCACCGTGGTCATGCACTTCGCCGCGTTCGCCTCGGTGGGCGAGTCGGCCCAAGACCCGCTGCTCTACTACCGCAACAACGTGTCCGGGATGATCGCCCTGCTCGAGGCCTGCGCGGCGACCGGGATCGAGCGCTTCGTCTTCTCGTCGAGCTGCTCCACCTACGGCCAGCCGCCGGAGCACCTGATCCCGACGCCCGAGGACTGCCCGCAGGCGCCGATCAGCCCGTACGGGATGACCAAGCTGCACGGCGAACACCTGCTCGGGCACTACGCCGAGCGCTGCCGGGCGGCGGGACGCCCCTTCGCCTTCGCCGCGCTGCGCTACTTCAACGTCGCCGGCGCCGACCGCGGCGGGCGGCTGGGTGAGGACCACGACCCGGAGACCCACTTGATCCCGGTGGTCCTGCAGGCCGCGCTCGGCCGGCGCGAGCGGGTGGCGATCCTGGGCACCGACTACCCCACGCCCGACGGCACCTGCGTGCGCGACTACATCCACGTCGAGGACCTGGTGGACGCGCACGTGGCGGTGATGCAGGCGCTCCGGCCGTCCGACGCGCGCGCCTACAACCTGGGCATCGGCAAGGGCTACTCGGTCCGCGAGATCATCGACGCGGCCCGGGCGGTGACCGCCCGGCCGTTCGAGGTGGTCGAGGCCGCGCGGCGGCCCGGCGATCCGCCGCGGCTCTACGCCGACCCCGCCCGCATCGAGCGCGAGATCGGGTGGCGCGCCTCGGTGACCGACCTGCACACGATCATCGCCTCGGCCTACGCCTGGTTCCGGGACCATCCCACCGGTTACGGAGCTTAGCCCAGGTCAGAAGCCCTGGTAGATGAAGCTCGGCGTCGAGAAATCGCCCTTCCCGTAGAGCCAGATCAGCCCCGCGATGATGAGCAGGTAGTAGAACGTCACGGCCAGCCGCCTCAGGGACGGGACCGCGACGAGCCTTGCGACGATGTCACCCATCGGCGTCATCACCTCCAGGCGGCGTGGACCCCGGGTCAGGCGAGGTTCTCGGCGAGCTTCTTCCGATCGGCCTTGCCGTTGGCGTTGAGCGGGAACTTCTCGAGGAAGCTGAACTGCCGGGGCAGCATGTAGACCGGCAGGCGCCGGGACAACTGGTCGCGCAGGCGATTGCCCAGGTCGAAGTCCGGCTCGGTGCCGCGTTCGGTCATGACGACGAACGCGCTGAGCGCGTCCGGGCGGCCCTCCCACAGGATGGGCAGCACGACCGCGTCGGCGATGCCGGGCAACGCCCGCAGATTGGACTCGATGTCGCCGAGCTCCACCCGATGTCCGTGGAGCTTGATCTGGCTGTCCATGCGGCCCTCGCAGAACAGCAACCCGTCGCGGAGGCGACCCCAGTCGCCGGTGTGGTAGGCGCGCTGCCCGTCGAGCGCGAAGAACGCGCGGGCGTTCAAGTCCGGGCGGCGCAGATAGCCCGGGCTGACGTTGGGCCCCGCGATGACGATCTCCCCGCGCTCGCCGGAGGGGAGCTCCCGGCCGCCCTCGTCCACGACGGTGACCCGCGTGCCCGGCATCGGGTAGCCGATCGGCAGCGGGGAATGGCGGGTGAGCACCTCGCGATCGATCCGGATCGACGTGGTGGCGACCGTGGCTTCGGTGGGCCCGTAGGTGTTCCAGACCACCGCCTCGGGGAAGCGGTCCAGCAGTTGGGCCGCCACCCCGTGCGGGAGCATCTCGCCGCAGAACAGGAACCGGTGGAGCCTTGGCAGCAGCGCGGGAGCGAACCGGCGCTGCACCAGGCACAGCTGCGCGAACGAGGGGGTCGAGACCCAGACCGTGAGCCCCGAGCGGGCGAACGCCGCGTGGCGCTGCTTCGGCTGCGCCACGTCGTGCCGGGTGACGCTCACGATCGTGCCGCCGCTGACGAGTGCCAGGTAGGTGTCCATGATCGAGAGGTCGAAGGAGTAGGGCGCCTGGTTCAGGAAGACCTCGCCCTCCGGCAGCGCCTGCTCCACCTGCATCCAGTTGAGGAAGGCCTCGAGGCAGCCGTGCGTGATCACCACGCCCTTGGGCTCGCCGGTGCTGCCTGAGGTGAACATGATGTAGTAGGGGGTCTCCGGCGCACGCCGTCCCGGCGCCGGGCGCGGCGCGGGGGCCGCGGGCGCCCCGGCCGGCGCCAACGCCGCGATCGTGGCGGCGGTGAGCGTCAGTGCTGCGCCCGCGGTCTCGACGATGCGGCTCAGGCGCTGCGGCGGCAGGTTGTCCTCGACCGGCACGTACGGATGATCAGCAGCTCGGGCTCCTTGTGGCCCTCGATCACCACCGGCGCGCCGTCCGGGGGCAGCGTGGCGGTCAGGTGATCCGCGAGCGCGTTCGAGCGGCGGGTCAGCTCGGCGTAGGTCAGGCTCCGCTCGCCGCTCACGTGCGCGAGCCGCGTGGGGGCCACGCGGGCCCAGCGATCGATGCGCTCGAGCAGGTCGCCGTCGAGCGGGGGCAGGGCCGTCACTTGCCCAGCCTCTGCTCCATGAAGGCGACGATGTGGCCCGGCGTCGCCCAGTCCTCGCGTTCGAACTCGACATCGTCGAACTGGATGGCGAAGGCCTCCTCGAAGGCGACGATCAGGCGCACGGTCGCGAGCGAATCCAGGAGGTGCTGGTCGTAGAGCCGGAGGTCGAGATGGTCCCGGACCGCCTCGGTCCGCGACACCTGGGCCAGCACGTTCAGCACGGTCTCGGCGGTGGACATCGCAGCACAGCCTCCCTTCGACGATGGTGGCGGCCGGATCAGGCGTGGTCGGGCCCGATGCGGCCGGAGAACAGGAGAAAGCCGAAGCAGACGACGTGGAACGTGAGCACGGTCCCGGCGACCCGCCATCCTAAGCCCTCGCCCCAGACCCGCCGCTCCCGGTTCCACTGGCTGAACAGCTCGTACGCCGCCATCAGCGTGGCGTGGTAGAGGCCGTACAGGAGATAGAACGATCGCGTGCCGTGCCAGAGCCCCATCAGGCCGAACGACAGCAGGAAGCCGAGGTAGGAGGCGGTCCGGTCGTCCTTGAACCAGCGCCCGCGCAGCGCGGCGAGCGTGAAGCGGCGATACACCCGGTCGCGCAGCCAGGTCGACAGGCTGATGTGCCAGCGATTCCAGAAGTCCTGGATGTTGGTGGCGAGGAAGGGGCGGTTGAAGTTCTCGGGCACCCGGATGCCGAACAGGTAGCTGATGCCGATCGCGAACAGACTGTAGCCCGCGAAGTCGAAGAACAGGTACAGGCTGTAGGCGTACATGTACGACACCGTCGCCCAGAGGCCGTGCTCGGCCGCGGCCGGGTCGAGCCAGTAGCGCTTGATCAGCGCCGCCAGGATGAACTTGTACAGGAACGCGGTGAAGATGCGGTGCGCGGCGCCGTCGAGATCCTCGAGCCACGCCGCACGGGTGCGGCGCCGCTCCCAATCGCCCGCGAAGCGGCGGAAACGGTCGATCGGGCCCGACGAGAGGGTCGGGAAGAAGCACAGGAAGGCGGCGAGCTCAAGCGGCGGCGCCGACGTGATGGTGTGGTCCTGGATCCCGATGATGACGTCGAGGGCACGGAAGGTGACGTAGGAGATGCCGGCGAATCCCCACAGCGAGCCCGGGGCGAGGTAGGGCTGGGCCTTGGCGAGGACGAGCGGGAGCAAGCCGAGGGTGAGGGCGGCGATGAACACGCCGCGCCGCTTGGCCCGCTGGCGGATGCGGATGAACGCGCTCACCAGGACCAGCTGGAACAGGGCGTAGCCGCACAGCAGCCAGAACTCGCGGCCCAGGGTCGGCGGCCACGCCACCAGCCCGCGCGAGTACTGGACCAGGATCATCAGGAGCGAGGCGCCCAGGATCCAGACCCGGATGCGCCGGAACAGCATCCCCAGCAGCACGGCCGGGACCACCGCGTAGAGCAGGACCCCGAAGTACGTGAACGTGGCGTACGGGATCATCGCGCCACCCCGTCGTGGAAGAACGCGTCCAGCGCCCGGTCGTAATAGGCCCAGCCCATCTCGCTGGGGTGGGCCCCCGGGTCGAGGACGAAGTGGCGGTCCCGATCGTGGTCGGCGAAGCTGACCACCGGCACGTCGTACGCCTTGACCGCCTGCTCGAAGCGCCGGTAGTACTCGCGGCGCAACGTGTCCGAGAGGCCGAGGGAGTCGTAGTAGAGCCCCGGGCTCGGCGCGCACAGGATCATGGGCCTCGCCTTGAGCTCGCGCGCGACCCGCAGCAGGAGGTCGAGATCGGTCCATTCCTCGGACCGCGACAGCCCGACCCGGAAGCTCGAATCGCTGAGCGTGTTCTTGGCCCGCGCGCGCTTGAACTTCTTCGTGAAGTAGTGATTGTCGAACCCGAACGGATTGTTGCCGTTGTGGGACGCGAAGTCGCTCTGCGCCCGGGCCAGGACCGCGGTCCAGTCGATGGGCGCCGGACGACGCGCCGGGGAATCGTCGAGGCGCTGCTGCCGCAGATACGCCACGGTTTCCCAGTGATCCTGGAGGCACAGCACCAGGTTCTGCAGCGCCCCGAGCGGCCAGACCATCGCGTAGAGCATCCGCCCGCCCGGCGTTCCCTCGGCCAGGGCG
>VBPB01000099.1:540-5190 GCA_005893365.1 Candidatus Eiseniibacteriota bacterium | reverse complement strand
TCGAGACTGAGACGCGGCCCGAACATCAGCTCGCCGGCCTGGAGCGCGGAGAAGTTGCCGGCGTACTCCTGGGAGTAGTCCTTCACCTGGTAATACCAGTACGGGGAGAGCGAGAAGACGACCTTCCTGCCGCGGGCGCCGTCGCCGATCGCGGCCAGCGACTGGACCATGATCAACGTGGTCGACCCGATGTCGCCGACCGGGAACACGGTGAACCCGGTCGGGTAGGCCATGAAGAGATTGCTGGCGTGGTAGGGATCCTCGAGCGTCTGGAGCTCCGAGCTCCCGTAGACCGGGAGCAGGTCCGCCTGCGTGAAGGCCGCGCGCTGCAGCGCGGTGCCACGGTCCTTCTGGTGGAACTGCCTGGGCGCCAGGGCGTGCGCGTAGCGCCGCTCGAGCGCCACGGCCCAGGTGGCAGCCCCCCACAGGGCCGCCCCCACGACCAGCAGTACGGTGGCCGCCGCGACCAGGTGGGGGGCGCGCGCGTGCCACGCCGCGGCATCCGGCCCCGGCGCCGGCGCACCGCCGCGACCGACCGCACGGGCGTCCGTCATGGCGTGCCCGCGCCGGGGCGCGCCCCGGCCGTCTTGGGGACGCGCGCGGGGCTCCCGGGGAGTTCCGGGCCGACCTGGGCGAGGATGGCTACCGACTCGCCGAGCCGCTCGACCGCCCATGCGGGCTGGTCGCTGAGGGAGGCGGCCCAGACCTCGACCAGCCCCAAGTGTCGCATCACCGTGCCGATCGCCTTGAGCGCCGCGACGTCCGCGAGGCGGACGCCGGGCCAGGTCGGGCGGACCAGTGCCAGGTACTCGGCCGGGTCGAGGTACTCGAGGTCCGGCGCCGGCGCGCCCCAGCCGGCGATGCCCCAATCCAGCGCCATCAACTCCTCGCGGTCGTGGCGCTCGAGGACGATCACGTTCTTGTTGACGAAGTCGGCGTGCACCAGGCCGTGCGGCATCGTGGCGCAATGCCGGCACGCGTCGGGCCAGGCGGCCTCGATCTGATCCAGCGTCGCCACCAGCGTGGCGAGCATCGGCCGGGCGGGGGCGGGTGTGCCGTCCCACGCGGTCCGGATCGCCTCGCGCGCCGTGACCAGGCAGCGGAGGTAGGCCTCGGGCGTCTCGGCCGGCAGCCGCTCGGCCAGCGGGAGCTGGCTGGTCCGCGCGTGCAGGGTGGCCAGCCATCGCACCGCCAGGGCCCGGTGCGCGGGCGAGCGATGCGTGAAGGGCTCGCCCCGGACTTCCTCGATGAAGAGCCACGAACGATCGCCCTGGTCCAGGTACCCGTAGTACGCGGGAGCCGGCAGCCCCACCTCGGGCAGGATCTCGCGGTAGACCAGCGCGTCGACGGCCAGCGTGCGGGCCGGCGCCCCCTTGGCCACGACCGCCTCGCCCCGCGGGCCGGCGCCGACCAGCCGGAAGATCCGCGCGCGCTCGTAGACGCGGCGGTGCTTGAACTCGACCAGGCGCTCGACCTTGGTCGCGCCGCGCCCGGTGCCGGTCGAGCGCCAGGCCGCCAACGCCGCCGCCGCGTCGGGCGAATCGTCGGGCTCGAAGCGCAGGTGGTGGGTGCTCATGAGCGGCCCCCGCGCGGGTGGAGGTCCGGCCGCCGGAAGATCTCCGCATACGAATCGCATCGCATCGCACTGGGTGCGATAGGCCCGCACCGCGGCCACCTTGTCCGGCATGACCTCCGAGATGTCCTCGACGTGGTCGATGTCCTGAAGCGGCGTCCACACCTCGTAGAGGAGGAGCGTGGGCCGGGAGGATCGCACCGCCGCCAACGCCCGGTCCACGATGCGGACCGCCGCGCGGTGGTCGGGATGCATCTCCCGCTCGTGGGGCACGAACAGCCGCGACGGCTTGAGGCGGCGGATCGTGTCCCGGAGCCGCGCCACCACCGCTGGCGTGACGCGCAGCTTCCCGTCCGGCTCGTGCCAGAACTCGATCGAGGCCAGTCCCAGGATCTCCGCCGCCGCGCGCGCCTCGGCCTCGCGCAGCCGCACCGTCTCCTCGGCCGAGCGCCCGTGCCCGCCCGCCTCGCCCGAGGTGAGGAACACGACGTGGACGGCATCGCCCTTGAGGACGTGTTTGCGGATCGTCCCGCCGCACCCGACCGACTCGTCGTCGGGGTGCGGGCTGATGACCAGGATCCGCGTGGCCCGCGGGCGGCCGGTCCCGGCCGCGCCGTCAGTGCGGCCGTTGTCCCGGCGCATAGAGTCCCCAGGTCCTCACGGTCGGCGTCGCGGTGGTGAAGCGGGCCTTGTAGGCCTCGTTCCCCAGGCCGAAATCGAACACGGTCGCCTGGTCCGCCATCGCGGACCGCACCAGCTTGCGCAGCAGCACCTGACCCGGCGAATGGCGGGCCAGGTCGGTCGCGAACGTCGGCTTGTAGTAGAGATAGCGCCCGCCGTGGCAGAAGCCGAAGTGCGCGGCGATGGTCCGATCCTGCCACTCGAGCCGGGTGAAGCGGAGCCACCCGGCGTCGGAGGCCGCCCCCACCAGCCGGCGATAGAAGTCGCAATGGCGCGGCTCCAGGAACAGGCTCGGGAAGGGTGTGGCGCGCCAGCGCTCGATGTGCTGCCGGAAGAACGCGTCGAGATGGGGGAGGATGTCCTGGGCCTCACGCGCCTCGTTCACCGTGAGCGTGCCGGTGCGCTCGAAGCAGCGTTCGGCCTGGCGCAGCGTCTTCTTGTCCAATAATGCCTCGACCGCCGGTGGCGCGCCGAGCTCCAGCACCGGGGCCACCAGCTCGCCTTCGTCGCACAGCTTAAGCCCGAGCCGGCTCGCGGCCCCACGCAGCAGCGCCCCGGTGTGCGAGGCGTCGGGCACCAGGTAGAAGCGGAAGCCGACGAAATCGCGCACCCGGTCCCGGACCGCGGTCAGCAGCCCGTCGAGCGTGTCCGGGGCCGAGACGTCGCCAACGAAATCGAGGTAGTCGGAGCCACAGCCTCCCGAGCCGACGAAGTACGCCATGCCCTCGTCGGCGAACAGCGGCGCCAGGGCGACGAGTCGGCCCTCGTGCCGGGCGGCCGCGAGCAGGAGCGTGCCCCGCCCGTAGACGTCCCACCAGGTCTGCTGCCATTCCTGGGTGAGGAAGACCACGGGGCTCTCCGAGCGCGCGAGCACGCGCCGCCATTCCGCCGGCGCGACGGCGCCGAACGCCGGCAGGAACTCGATCGCCAGGGTCTGGCAGGGCATCAGGTCACCTCCGCGATGGGCCGGACCGGTGGGGCCTTGGCCTTGGAGGCGGCGTCACGGGCGCCGAGGGTCGCGAGATAGAACGCCTCGATGCGGCGCAGGCATTGCCGCGAGTCCGCGGTCTCGACCGCGAACCGGCGCGCCCGCGCCCCCATCGCCTCCCGCGCCGCGTCGTCGCGGAGCAGGCGGTCGAGGGCGGCGACGAGTGCCTCCCGGTCGCCGGGCGGCACCAGCAGGCCGGTCTGCTCGTGCGTGACCGCCTCGGCGGCGCCGGAGCCCGAGCAGGCGATCACGGGCAGGCCGCACGCCATCGCCTCGAGGTAGACGAACCCGGGGCCGCCTTCGTAGAGCGACGGGGCGGCGAACACGTGGGCGCGGGAGAGGTGCTCGGGCAGGTCCGCGTGGTCCACGAATCCCACCAGGTCGATCGGATCGGGCGACCCGGCGGCCGCGGCGCGCGCGCGGATCTCGGCGAGGACTTGGGCGTCGCCCCGACCGATCAGGCGCAGCTGCAGGCCGGGGAACCGGGGGGCGAGCCTGGATGTGGCCTCGACCAGCGCCAGGACGCCCTTGCTCTGCGCGAGCCGGCCGACGAACACGATCGTCGGCCGCGGTGCCTTCGCGACCGGCCGCGGCGAGAAGCGCTCGACGTCGATGCCCGTGTGCATGACCGCGATGGCCTCGCGTGGGATCCCGTAGGCGCGCGCGCACCAGTCGGCCGAGCACGGGCTCGACGAGAAGATCCCGTCCGCGAGCCTGAGGCAGGTGCCTTCCATGAACGTGCCGACGCGGTAGAGCTCCGAGCCCGGCTCCGGCCAGCCGACCGTGTCGGCCAGCATC
Organism: Candidatus Eiseniibacteriota bacterium; assembly: GCA_005893365.1. GTDB lineage: Bacteria > Eisenbacteria > RBG-16-71-46 > RBG-16-71-46 > RBG-16-71-46 > WS-11. Next base: position 1,150 of record VBPB01000099.1, on the reverse strand, counting down.
GCCAGCGGCCCGTGGAGCTGGATCACCGCCGGGATGCGATGATCCTCGCCGCGGTTCAGCAGCCACATGAATCCTTCGGCGCCGTACTCGGGGAAGTCGACGAGGTCGATCGGGGCCCGATTCTGAAGGGCCGCAAGGGCCTCGGCCACCCCCAGGCTGTGTCGCAACCACCACGCTTCGAGCGTGTGGGCGGGCACACGGCGGTCGTAACCCGACACCCGGATCACCTTGACCGGCCCGTCGTCGTACTCCCGGCGCTGCTCGTCCGGGGCATGGGAGATCACGACCACCTGATGGCCGAGACGGGCCAGGCCGTGGGCCTTGGCGTAGGTCTGGGTGCCGATGCCGCCGCGGGCGGTCTCGGGCGGGTACTCCTGCGAGACCAGGACCAGCCTCATGGGCATCCGTTCAGGGCCGCCTCGACCAGCCGGGGCAGCACCTTGTTGGCGTCGAAGTACTCCTCGGCGATGGCCCGCGCGGCCCGGGCGTGACGGTCGTAGTGCGCCTCGACCTCCTCGAGCCCCGCCGCGGCCTCGTCGAGCGTGGAGAAGCGGAGGATCCCCTCGCCGGCGGGCAGCGCCCCATCGAAGCCGGTGTCCTGGACGACGAC
>VBPB01000099.1:0-509 GCA_005893365.1 Candidatus Eiseniibacteriota bacterium | reverse complement strand
GTTCTTGGCCACGCTCCACTCACCCTTCGACGATTCGATGTACGAGCGGTAGGCGTCGATGGTCCCGCAGGTCTTGACCGGGTCGGCGACGCCCCAGCCGCGCCGCGTGAGCGCCGCGAGCGGGTCGGCGGGCTCGGCCACTCCGGCCTCCGCGGGCCGCGGGTCGTCGTCCGGCGTCTGCCACCGCACGTGCTGCAGGCCGCTCATCGCCACCTCCAGCCGACCGTGCGGGAACCGGCTCGGCAATCCGGCGAAGCGGCGGAACTCGTAGTCCTTCTGCCCGTAGGTCTGGCCCCGGTAGGAGAGCGGACGGTAGCTGGTCCAGCTCATCACCGTCGTGTAGACGTTGCGATGCGGCTGGGCGGGCCGCCATTCCGAGAGCACGATCGGCTGCCGGGTCGGTCGCCAGTGATGGCCGGTCTCGGGAACCAAGGCGTTGCCGAGATTCTCGCCGAAGCTGAAGTACACGTCGTGCGCCTTGACGCGCCGCTGGAATTTCAACTGACCCC
>VBPB01000376.1:3563-6022 GCA_005893365.1 Candidatus Eiseniibacteriota bacterium | reverse complement strand
GGCCGATCGCCACGTCCATCGACCAGACGATCGGGACCTCGGAGCTCACGCCGTAGACATAGACGCGGCGGCCGCGCCCGCCGCCGCGCACCAGGCTCGAGCCGTAGACGACCGGCAGCGTGCCGACCACCCCGGGGATGCGGCTCAGCACCCGGGCGTCGTCCATAGTGAGCTTGCGCGCCCCGGCGCCCATGAGGCCGGGCATGCCGCGGGTCTCGAGCTTGCCGGGGTAGACGGCGACGAGCGTCGTGCCGAACTGCGTCATCTCGCCGACGATGAACCGCCGCGTGCCCTCGCCGATCGAGGAGAGCAGCACCACCGCGGCGACCCCGACGGTGATGGCGAGCGCCGAGAGGCTGTAGCGCAGGCGGTGGATGCGCAGCGCCTCGAGCGTGAGGCCGAACAGATCGCGGAGGGTCAATGGCGCCCCCGCAGCGCGTCGGCGGCGTCGAGGGCGGCCGCGCGGCGCGCGGGCAGGATGCCGAACGAGACGCCGGCCCCCATGGCGAGGACGAGCACGACGCCGATCCAGATCGGACTCGCCCGCAGCGGGATGAACGTCCAGATGCCGCCGGCGATGGCGATGGCGATCAGGCCGACGACGATGCCCGCCAGCGCACCCCCGCCCGAGAGCATCAGCGCTTCGACCAGGAACACCTGGAGGATCTGCCGGCGCCGCGCCCCGAGGGCCTTGAGCAGCCCCACCTCGCCGGTCCGCTCGGAGACCGAGACCAGCATCACGTTCATGATGCCGATGCCGGCGACCGCCAGCGAGATGGCGGCGATGCCGGCGAGCCCCCCGGTGAGCGCGTCGATCACGGCACCGAAGGTCTGGAGCATCGCGTTCTGGGTGATGAGGGTGAAGTCCTCCTCGTCGTCGTGACGCCGCGTGAGCACGGCGCGCATCTCGCGCTGGGCGATCGGCACCGCCTGCGGGTTCACCGCCTCGGCCAGGATGCGGAACAGGCCGGACTGGTCGAACATCTTGAGCCCGACCGAAACGGGAACCTGCACCTGGTCGTCGTAGTCGATCCCGAGCGAGATCCCCTTGGCGGCCAGGACGCCGATGACGCGGAGCCGCCACTCGCCGACGCGGAGGGTCTTGCCCAGGGGATTCTCGCCCTGGAACAGCTCGCGGGCGACCTTGGTGCCGAGGACGACGACGTGCTCGCCCTGGCGCGGATCGCCGGGGGGCAGGTACTCGCCCGACTCCATCGCGAGCTTGCGGACGTCGGCGAACTCCGAGGTGGTGCCGATCACGCGGATGTCGCGGCTCCGTCCCCCGTATTCGGCCGGCGCCGTGCCCATCGACATGGGCGTCGCGCGGCGCACCGCCGGGCACTGGCGCGCGACGGCCAGCACGTCCTCGAGCGTCAGGTCGCGGGTGGTGCCGCCGAACGAGGGCATGCCGCCCGAGGTCTCGGTCCGGCCCGGGACGACGATGACCAGGTTGGTGCCCACGCCCGCGAACTCGCGCACGACGTACGCCTTGGCCGCGTCGCCGAGGGCGGTGAGCAGCATCACCGCGGTGACGCCGATCGCGATCGCGGCCAGCGTGAGGCCGGTGCGCAGGCGGTGGAGCGTGAGCGTCTGGAACGCGAAGGCGGTGAGATCGCGGCGACGCATCGACGAGGGCCTCCGGGTCGAGAGGGGTGCCGGCGGCCCGCGGGGGCCGTGGCGCCCGCGAGCCTACTCCTCCACCAGCCGGCCGTCGCTCATGCGCAGCACGCGGCGCGCGTGGGCGGCGACCCGTGGGTCGTGGGTCACGATCACGACGGTGAGGCCGGCCTGGTTCAGCCGCTCGAGCAGCGCCACGATCTCGTCGCCCGAGCGGCTGTCGAGGTTCCCGGTGGGCTCGTCGGCGAGCAGGATGCTGGGCTCCATCACCATGGCGCGCGCGATCGCCACCCGCTGGCGCTCGCCGCCCGAGAGCTGGTCGGGCCGGTGGTGGGCGCGGGGCCCTAAGCCCACCGCCTCGAGCCGGGCCTGGACGCGCTCGCCGCGCAGGCGGGGCTCGACCCCGGCGAAGATCATCGGCAGCTCCACGTTGCGCGCGGCGGTCATGCGCGGCACCAGGTGGAAGGACTGGAAGATGAAGCCGATGCGCTTCTGCCGCACCTCGGCCAGGCGGTCCTCGCTCAAGCCTTCGACGCGCTCGCCGTCGAGGAGGTAGCTGCCCGAGGTGGGCGTGTCGAGGCAGCCGAGCACGTTGAGCATGGTGGACTTGCCCGAGCCCGACGGGCCCATCACCGCGGCGAACTCGCCGCGGGCGATCGCGAGGGAGACGTCGTCCAAGGCCCGCACCTGCGATTCGCCGACCTGATAGACGCGCGAGACGTGGTCGAGCCGGATGATCGCCTCGCCGGGCCCCGCGGCGGCGGGCCCGGCGCCGGCGCGCGCCGCCGTCCCGGCCGCATCGCTCACGGCGACGACGTGCGGGCGGCGCCCTTCGCCGGCGT
>VBPB01000376.1:934-3485 GCA_005893365.1 Candidatus Eiseniibacteriota bacterium | reverse complement strand
CCGGTCTTGACGTCGCGCGCGACCGCCTGGCCGTGGTCGACCAGCAGCACGCGCTTGCCCTCGATGACGGCGTTGGTGGGCACGCGCAGCACCGGGTCGCGCCGGGCGAGGATGATCTCGACGTCCGCAGAGGTGCCGGGCTTGGGCTCGGGGGCCGTCGGGTCGGGCGTGAGCTCCACCTCGACCACGAGCGTGCGGTTCTGCTCCTTGACGTCGTTGACCACCGGCGAGACCCGGCTCACCACGCCGCGCCACACCCGCCCGCGGTAGGGATCGAGCGTGACGCGCGCCGGCAGCCCCTCGCGCACCCGGCCGATGTCGATCTCGTCCAGCGGCGCGCTCACGTACAGGCGGTCGAGCGCCACCACCTCGAGCACCGGCTGCCCCGGCACCACCGACTCGCCGACCTCCACGAACCGGTCGCTCACCACGCCGTCGAACGGCGCCAGCACGCGCAGGTGGTCGAGCTCGTCCTGCGCCAGCGTGACGGCCGCGCCCGCCCCTTTGACGCGCGCCTCGGCGCCGGCGAGGGCGGCCTTGGCGCTCTCGAGCTTCGACTTGGCCTGATCCATGTCGCCCGGCGAGACCATCTTGGTCGCGAACAGCGTGGCGGTGCGGTCGTATTGCTGCTGGGCCAGCGTGGCCTCGGCGGTCGCGGCCCCGGCCGCGGCACTCGCCGCCTCGCGCTCGCGCCGGGCCGCGTCGAGCTGGGTGCGCGCGGTGGATTCGTCGAGCAGCAGCAGCGGCTGGCCGGCCTTGACGCGCGCGCCCTCGCGGTGCGGGATGGCGGCGACCCGTCCCGCGCGCTCGGCGCCGACGCGCGCCCGGAACCGCGCCTTGACCGTGCCGGCCTGGCTGTTGGTGACCGCGTCCTCGACCGCGCCGCGGCCGGCGTTCGTCACCTCCACCTCGATCGGGCGCGGGCGGCAGGCGGTCGCCCGCAGCGCCACGATCAGCACCACGGCGGAGGCGCCGATCACCCACCCGCGCGCGCCGCGGCGCATCTAGCGTCCCGTGCCCAAGCTCATGCGCGCGTCCCGCTTGGGGACGCTACGACCCCGGCAGCCCGGCGACCGCGGGCGGCCAGGGTGCGCGGCGGAGGCGTTCGGCGTGGAGCTCGATGGGCCGGACCACGGTGCGCAGCGAGTCGGTCAGGTGGGCGAGCAGCGCCTCGCGCTGGATCTCGCCGGCCGGTCCGCGCAGCCGCTCGAGGGCGCTCGGGGAGAGCTGCGCGAACGGCGGCGTGTCCTGCTGCTTCTCCATCACCTGGAAGACGAACCACCCGTCCTCGACCCGGTAAGGCCCGGCGATGTCCCCTGGGCGCATGCTCATCATCCGGCCCTCGAAGCGGGTCCAGACCGGCGAGTCGGACGGGAACTTGAGCTTCTCCTCGTGCAGCCGCCCGCCCGCGGCCGCGGTCATCGTCGCCTCGCGCAGGTCGGTCGCGTGGGCGGCCTGCTCGGCGAGGGTGGCGGCCTCGGCGGAGTCACGGACCGTCACCGAGACCACGCGCGCGCTCACGAGGCGGGCGAGCGCCCCCTTGTAGCGCTCGTAGGCGACCTCGAGATCATGGGGCGTGGCGTCGACGCGCGCGACCACGTACTTCTGGTAGTAGCCGTCGAGCAGGTAGGCATCGAGGCGGTCGCGCAGTCCCTGCTGGAACTGGGGCTCCTCCTGGATGTGCCGGCGATACGCCTCGGCGATCGCGGCGCGGTCGAGCGTCTGCGCCTCCAGCCAGCGCTGCACCGCCGGGAGCATGGCCAGGTCGGGACGGTTGCCGTTGCCGCTCGCGAGGTCGTCGTACGCGTCGCCCAGCGTGTACCGGCCCTCGCGGAAGGTGGCGAGCACCTGCCGGCGCTCGTCGGGGCCGGGCGCCGGGACGCGGGCGTTGGGCTCGCCGCCGGGCGGGAGGCGGAACCGCGACATCACCGCCTGGGCCGCGCCGTGGACCACCGCCACGTCGTGCGCGGCGCGCAGGTCGTCGAGCGCCTTGAGCAGGGCGTTGCGCTGCTTGGCCTGGCGGATCATCTCGGCGAGTTGCGGCGCCTGGGTCTCGATCGGGGGCTGCTCCTGCCGGGTCCGCTCCTCCAAGCGCACCAGGAACCAGCCCTCGCCGCCGCCGGGCACCGGCCCGAGCACGACGCCGAGCGGGCCCGTGCGCACCAGGTCGTCGAGCGGTGGGAGCAGGCCGCCGGGGCGGGTGAGGCCGATGTCGCCGCCCGGGGGCACCATGCCGGCCGGGTTGTAGCGGTCGGCGACGGTCGCGAACGAATCGCCCCGCGCCAGATCGTGGAGGGCGGCGTGCGCGGCCGGCGGGTCGCTGGCGAAGATGAGCCGGGCCCGGGTCGACATCGCGCGGCGCCGATAGAGCTCCTGCACCTCCGCCTCGCTCACCGCGAACGGACCGCCGACCAGCCGCTGGAACAAGGTCGCGCGCAGGGTCTCGCGCTCGAGCTGACGGCGGTAGGCCAGGAACCCGGGCGTCTCGTTGAGACCCTCGCGCATCGCGCCCTGCAGCAGCAGCTCGCGATCCACCATGTCCTTGAGCAGG
>VBPB01000376.1:0-867 GCA_005893365.1 Candidatus Eiseniibacteriota bacterium | reverse complement strand
GGTGATGGTCCCGGTGCCGACGCGGGCCAGCACGTCGCTCTCGCGCGTGCAGCCGGCGGCGAAGGCCGCGAGGAAGGCCAGGACCAGCGTCACGGAGCACGACGAAACGGCGCGGCGCCTGAGGAACACCGGGTTCACCTCGTGTCGGAGGCCATGGGGGTCAGGATCAACCCGGAACCATAGTGCAGGCCTCGAGCGCCTGCAACAGCTCGCGGGCGCGATGGAGCAGCACCAGGCCCTCGCCGCGCGTGCGCAGGCCGAACTCGCGGCCCGACATGAACTCGACCTGGAAGCGCAGCGCTCCGACCACCGCGCGGATCTCGTCGGGCTTGAGCGGGCGGCGCAGCGTCATCTCCACCACGTCGTGGAACACGCGCAGGCTCTCGACGCCGGCGGCCCCGCCCAGCACCCGCAGCCGCCGCAGCTCGACCAGCGCCACCGCCGGCTCGGGGAGCTGGCCGAAGCGGTCCATCAGCTCGAGCGTCAGGTCGTCCAACGCGTCCAGCTCGCGCGCGTCGGCGAGCCTCCAGTCGGTGAGCAGCCGCGGCTCCGGCTTGACCTCGGCGGCCTCGCCCTTGAGGGTGGCCACCGCCTCCTCGAGCATCTTGAGGTACAGGTCGAATCCCAGCCCGACGATGAACCCGTGCTGTTCGGGGCCGAGCAAGTTGCCGGCGCCGCGGATCTCCATGTCCTTGAGCGCGATCTTGAAGCCCACCCCCAGCTCGTCGAACTCCTCGATCACCCGCAGGCGCTTCTCGGCCTCCTCGGTCAGCACCCGGCGCGAGGGCACCAGCAGGTAGGCGTAGGCGCGGTGCGCGGAGCGGCCGACCCGGCCGCGCAGCTGGTAGAGCTGGGCCAGGCCGAGCG
>VBPB01000375.1 GCA_005893365.1 Candidatus Eiseniibacteriota bacterium | reverse complement strand
GCGACGATCGTGTCGAGGAGCGAGAGGTCGATCCACTGGCCGACACCGCTGCGCTCCCGCCAGGCGAGCGCGGCGGTGATCGCGAGGCTCGCGTACATGCCGCCCAGCACGTCGGTCACGGCGATGCCGACCTTCTGCGGTCCCCCGCCGCGATCGTCGCGCTCTCCGGTGATGCTCATGAGGCCGCCCAGTCCTTGAAACAGGAAGTCGTAGCCGGGACGCTGGGCGTAAGGACCCGACTGCCCGAAGCCGGTGATGGAACAATAGACGAGGCGCGGATTCTCCCCACGCAGGTCCTCGTACCCGAGCCCGTACCGGGCAAGGTCTCCCACCTTGAAGTTCTCGACCAGGACGTCGCTCCGGGCGGCGAGGCCTCGGATGAGCTGCTGGCCGGCAGGCTTCGCCAGGTCCACCGTGATCGACTTCTTCCCGCGATTGACCGAGAGGTAGTAGGCGGCCTCTTGGGTCTCGCGGCCGTCTCGATCCTTGAGCCAGGGTGGCCCCCAGGCCCTCGTCTCGTCCCCGGTCCGAGGTCGCTCGACCTTGATCACCTCGGCGCCCAAGTCGGCGAGGTTCTGGGTCGCCCACGGGCCGGCGAGGACGCGGGTGAGATCGAGGACGCGGATGTGTTCGAGGGCGCGTGGCACGCCTCCCTCCCTTCGCGTCACCCCACCCGTGGTTGGGGGCGCCGGTCGCGCATCATCCCGTGACGAGCCCGGGCTCACGGGCTTGCGGGAGCGGACTCTGATGGGGCTCCGGGCGCTACTCCCTTGACCAGGAGCCATAGCCCCGCCGCGATCTCGGCGAGCCCGATCGGGATCCAACCAAACGCCAGCCAGGTCGCAGCCCGTGGGGCGATCAGGGATCCAAAGCACACGATCGGAACCAGCAAGGATCCGATCAGACCCAGCACCGAGAGGGCCCTCGGGAGATAGGTCGATCTCAGGAACAGATGGAAGAAGAGGATGGAGCCCATGCTGAAGAAGATGGCGGCGACATTGAAGCCCGCGATGCTGGCCGCCACACGCACGCTCGAGATGGCCGACAGCTGGCTCGCATCAAAGGCATTCAGGTGCCCAGGGCCGACGTACAATTGCAGGAACGCGAAGCTGAGCACGCTCACGACCGCGAAGACGGTCGCCTCCACCACGCGGAACACCAGAGCCTGCAACGCCAGCTTGGGGTCGATCGCTTGGACGGTGCCGTACAGGCCCACCGCCAGGAAGATCGTGCACAGGGCGCCGACCAGCAAGCTCGACAGGCCGATTCGATACAGCGTCTCGGACGCGACGATCCGCTGGGCGGTGTCCACGACGCTGCCGGCGACTTGAAAGCGGCTGACGATGAACAGGCCCACCAGATACGCGACGTCGACGAAGAGATACATGAACCCCGCCAAGCGCGCGTACGCGTTCTGCGATTGATCGACAGCCGCGTGTGTCATGCCAGCGACCTCCAGGGCCCATCAAGCTAACATCCTGCTGCAGGTCTGCCCGTGGCCCCGCCGTTCTCCGCGGCGGAGTGCGGGAGGCCAACGGCGAGGGAACTGCCCAAAGCGACACGACCCCGGCTCCCGGGCCGAAGATACGAAGGCCCGACTCTAGGCGAACCCAACACGAATGCCGCTAGGGCCAGAGCAACTCTCGGAGACGCTGCATGCCGGCAACCATGGCACGAAGCTGCCGATTGCGCTCGGGCCGAAGCAGTTCCGTGAGCCCAGGATCGGGACCATGGGGGTCTGGACGCAGGGACTCACGGCAATACGCCGTGATCTCCTCGAATCGCTCTCGCCCGCCGCTCTCGATCGGCCATTTCGACCCATCGACGCCTGATCTCAAGGCTCTGGCCCAGACCCACCAGCACGCGGCCGACGGGTGGACCACCGCGGTCACCTTGACCGCGCACCGCTCGGCGATCTCCCGAGGCACCCCGCGAAGGCGCGCTTCAACCATGCCATCTGCAGAGATCGTCGCGACCGGTACTCCAATCGCAAGATCGCGACCCCCGAGGCTGTAGGCGAGCCTGCCAAACCTCGCGCGGTATTCCTCGGTGGGCATCGTGGAATAGTGGAGTAGCCGCTCCTGCCGGGTATAGGGCGCGAAGCGCCAACGGTCTCCCCAGCACGGCGGACGGTCAGCCATCATGGCGCACGGATCGATGTGGAACACGAAGTCAAACCGAGGCTCGACGAGTGGGAGATGCTTGTACCAGCTGTGTGCTGAGCTCACGTACTCTGCGAATGCTTCCATCTGAGTCGCATCCCGAGGCGGACTCGCGCGCACCAGTTCGCGGTATTCCTCGATCGAAAGCCGCGCGTGCCAGGAGGCGCGTGGAGTCGAGGGTCGGCAGTGGCGAGACGTCCGGCGTGATGAGCAACGGGATCTCGGTGCACGCAAGCGCGACCGCGTCACAGCCGCCGACCCTCATGCGCTCGATGATCCCCACGACTTCAGCGCGCGAAGCGTCCGAGATCACGCCTTGGCACAGCTCCTCAAAGATGATGCGGTCGATCACCCCTCGTTCCTTGGGTTCCGGCACGGCCAGAGCAACCCCCGCGCGCGAACGCGGCCGGATCGAGAGCGTGATCTCGGGGTGCTGGTGTGCGCCGAGCCTCCGTGCGCCCCCCCGCACCATCTTCAGGAAGCACAACGCCGCGCCGTCGCCGGAATGCGCCAGGATGCCGATGTGTTTCATGCGTCCATGCTAGCGTCTCGACACCACGAACGGCAATCGCTTGGCCCCGAAGGTGCGGCCGCATTAGGCTGACAGAGCAGGACTGCCCCAAGGCGTTCCCAGGCGTCCCGGAGCACGAGCACGGAAGGAGAAAAGGTGGACTGCTGCGCACACTGCGCCGCGACGGGCCAGCTCTTTGGCCCCAAAGTGGCGGAAGGGGATCTGCGGCGCTACCGCCGCAAAGGGCCGAACCCGACGACGCGGCTGATCCTCGAGGAGTTGCGCCGCCGGCCGCTCGACGGAGCGCACCTGCTCGACGTGGGCGGCGGGATCGGCGTGCTCGGGCTCGAGCTCCTGGCCACCGGGATCGGCGGGGTTGTCGAAGTCGACGCGTCGCCGGCGTACTTGGCGGTGGCCGCGCGTCAGTTCGCGGAGCGCGGCTGGGCGCAGCGCGCCGTGCTTGTGGCCGGGGACTTCGCCGCGCTCGCGATACCTCCCGAGCCGGCCGACGTGGTCACACTCGATCGCGTCGTGTGCTGCTACCCCGATTTCGAGGTGCTGCTCAAGCGCGCGGCGGGCCGCACGCGGCGGCTGCTCGCGCTGAGCTACCCACATGACCGTTGGTACGTGCGCGGGGTGATGGCGCTCGAGAACCTATGGCGGCGGACCACGCGCAACGCCTTCCGGAGCTTCGTCCACCCACCGGCGCGCCTCGCGGATGTGCTCGAGAGCTCCGCCCTGCGTCGCCTCGCTCGCCGGGGCAACGCGTTCTGGGCGGTGGATCTGTACGAGCGCTGGGACGGGCCCCCGCCTCCATGAAGGGATCAGCGTGAACCGGCTCGGTGGAACACGCTCTGTGCCCTCCGAGGGCTGGACTGGTACGAGAGCCGAGCACGCTTGACGGCACGTCGTCCGTCGTGAGCCTACCGCTCACGCGTGATAACGTCGTGCCATGTTCCCGGTCGCGCTCCTCCTGGCGCTCACGGTCGCGGCGCCGGCGCCGCAGCCCAGCCGCGCGGACATCGCGCGCTGGGAGCGGCAGGCCCGCAACATCACGATCATCCGTGACGACTGGGGCATCGCGCACGTGTACGGCCGGACCGACGCCGACGCCGTCTTCGGCGCGGAGTACGCCCAGGCGGAGGACGACTTCAACCGGGTCGAGACCAACTATCTCTCGGCCCTGGGCCGGCTGAGCGAGGCCGAAGGAACCCGGACCCTGTTCCAGGACCTACGTGCGAGGCTGTTCGTCGATCCCGATTCGCTGAAGACCCTGTACACCTCGAGCCCCGCGTGGCTCAAGCAGCTGATGAACGCGTTCGCCGACGGATTGAACTTCTACCTCTATCGCCACCCGGAGGTGACCCCGCGGGTCATCACGCGATTCGAGCCCTGGATGGCCCTGAGCTTCACCGAGGGCAGCATCGGCGGCGACATCGAACGCATCGATCTGGCCGAGCTCGCCAGGTTCTACGGCGGCGCCGACTCGACGCCGGCGCGGCCCCGCGGCGACGGCGAGGATCCGCTGCGCGAGCCCGACG
>VBPB01000373.1 GCA_005893365.1 Candidatus Eiseniibacteriota bacterium | reverse complement strand
CGAGTCGTCCCAGGCGCTCTCGTTCCTCTCCCGCGCCCAGATTCACGAGCAGACGCCCAACGTGCTGGGCGACGTGCTCGCGACCCTGCCCGGCGTCGACATGAGCAAGGACAGCCCGTGGGAGCAGCGCCCCATCCTGCGCGGGCTGGGCGGACAGCGGGTGCTGGTGATGGTGGACGGCATGCCCGTCAACAGCGCCCGCGGCAACGGGCCGCATCCGTCGCTGGTGGATCCGTTCCAGGTCGAGCGCATCGAGGTGGTGCGCGGGCCCTCCTCGGTCGCCTACGGCTCCGACGCGCTCGGCGGTGCGATCAACATCATCACCCGCGAGCCGCAGGAGGGGGGCGACGCCTTCTCGGGTGCGGTGACGCTGGGCGGCAGCAGCGTCGACCGGCAGCGCAACGGACAA
>VBPB01000372.1 GCA_005893365.1 Candidatus Eiseniibacteriota bacterium | reverse complement strand
CCGCCGCGCGCTCGACTACAAGATCCCGACCTTCGGTCGCGTGCCCCAGTCGGGGTTCCGCGACTGGGACGCGCTCGCCAACCTGCGCTACCCGCTCACGCCGCGGATGAGCCTGCGCGGCGGCTGGCAGCTCTACCGCGGCACGCACATCAGCCTGCCCGGGCTCCTGACCGAGGCCCCGGGGTTCTTCCAGTCCTTCTCGTTCCCCTACTACGACCGGGACGCGGCGCACTTGACCCTGACCCGCGACATCCCCGAGGGCCGCCTGGCGACGGCGCGCGCCACGGTCTACTGGCAGCGGGAGCGGCGGAACTTCTACTCGCACGAGGAAGTCGACACGACCTACTACGCCCCGCCATCGGGCGTGCCCGACAACGCGATCCAGTTCACCAACCAGGACCGGCTGCTCGACCTGAGCACGTGGGGATTCCAGGCGCAGGTCACGACGCGGCGCACCGACAACTCGTTCCTGTGCGCGGGCCTCGATCTCGCCAGCGACCACACCGACGGCGACAACATCCGCCA
>VBPB01000371.1:3503-5498 GCA_005893365.1 Candidatus Eiseniibacteriota bacterium | reverse complement strand
TCACCGCGTCGGTCCCCGACGGCTCGTTCGCGAGCCTCGCCGGCTACGGGCAGGGCGAGTGGTACGTCGACCCGCGCTGGACGGTGAACGCGGGTGCGCGCCTCACCCACTACCGCTACCGCACGAGCCTCGGGCTCAAGGCCGAGGGGGCGACGCCCGCAGCGAACACCTACTTCCAGCCGATGAGCACCGACGATGACGCGCTCTGCAGCTCGCTCGGGCTCGTGTTCACCGCCCGCCCCGACCTGCACGTCTCGGCGAACGTCGCCACCGGGTATCGCGAGCCCAACGCGCAGGATCTGTTCTTCGACGGACCGGCGTCCGTCGGTACCGTGCTCGGGAACCCGGCACTCAAGCCCGAGAGGAGCACCTCGTACGACGTCGGCCTGCGCTGGGGGCCGGGCGATCTCGGCGTCAGCGGCAACCTCTTCTCCTCCACCTACCAGGACTTGATCGAGCCGGTGGACATCACCGTGACCGGCCTTCCCACCGGGGCGCCCCACACGTACCAGTACGTCAACATCTCGAGTGCCCGCATCAAGGGCGCCGAGCTGGAGGCCGAGGCCCGCTTCGGTCGCTACTCGGCGCGCGTGTCGATGGCCGGCCAGATCGGCGACATCACCAGCGCCGACGCCATCTTGCGGCTCTACGGGGTCGTTCAGTCCAAAGCACCGCTCGCCAACGTGCCGCCGTTCAAGGGCATGGCCTCGCTGCGCTGGCGCGACGCGACCGGCCGCGTGTGGGTGGAGCCCTCGGCGCGCTGGTCCTGGCGCACCAACCGGCTGCCGCTCCCGACGCCGGGCGTGCCGGCGTTCTCGACGTTCAAGAAGGAGTGGCTAGTGGGCGATGTGATGGTGGGCGCCCGCCTGCCGCGCGGCCAGAAGGTGGTGGTGGGCGTGCGCAACCTGGCCGACCGCGTGTATCGTCTGCCGGTGGGCTCGATCGTGGAGCCCGGCCGCTCGTTCGTGGGAACGGTGACCGTCGACTTCTGACCGGCCTTGGGAGGTGTGCGTATGATGAACCGGATCGTCGTCGTCGCGGTCGTGGCCCTGGTCGCCATCGGCGCCTACGGCGTCTTCGGCGGCGCGTGGTGCCCTTCGCACCCGTCCGCCGATCCAGCCCGGAATGCCGCGGCCCGCGGAGCCGCGACCGGCGCGTTCGATCCGATGATGTCGGGCGCGTGCCGGTTCTCGTGCTCGGTCCAGCAGCCGTTCGACGCGAAGGACGTGGTCGCACAGCCCGGGGCGGTGGCCGGACGGCTCACCCGCTGCCCGGTGAGCGGCGTGGTCTTCCAGGTGGACGATCAGCGGCCGCGGGTCGCGCTCGCGACCGGGACATACGTGGTCTGCTGCGATCGCTGCGCGGTCAAGCTCCGGAAGGACCCGGGCCGCTTCGTCCGCGGCTGAGCGCGCGGTTACGGGAGCACGACGAAGCGCCAGGTCGCACGCTCCGCGCCGGCCCGAAGCTCCGCCGCCGGGACCGCACACCGCCGGCGGCGGCGGCACGTCCCAGCCCGGCGGCGGCGGGAATGCGATGAGCGCTCCGGGCGCCTTCTTGGCCGGCGGGACGCGGTCGAGGTTCTCGTGCACGATCGCCGGGAGGCTCTTGAGATACGCCGCGATGGCCGTCGCGTCATCCTGATCCAGGATCGACGCGTAGTTCATCCACGGCATGATCGGGGCGAGCTGGGCGCCGCTCGGCGTGTTGCCGGTGCGCAGCGCCGTCACGATCTGCTCGACGGTCCAGCTGCCGATGCCGGTCGAATCGGGCGTCAGGTTGCGCGCATGCACCACGCCCCACGGCCCGACCCAGCCGAGGTCGCTGCCCGACAGGCGCCGCGTGGTGTCGGGCTGCCCGTAGAAGTAGCCGGGCGTGTGGCAGTCGTTGCAGCTCATGATGGTGACCAGGTAGCGGCCGCGGACGACGGGATCCGGCTTGGGCGTGGCCGCGAGCTCCTGCTTCGCGGGCGCGCACGAGAGCGCCACCAGGCAGGAG
>VBPB01000371.1:0-3483 GCA_005893365.1 Candidatus Eiseniibacteriota bacterium | reverse complement strand
GGGTCGGGCGCATGGGTGGAGACCTCATGGGGAAGGGGTGATGGGGGTGCCGCATGCGGCGGCGATGGCGCACGATACCAATCCCACGCCCGCCGGCCAACGGCAACGGCGCCGCTCCCGGCCTCGGCGCTCAGCCCCGCGCCCGCGCCGCGAGCCAGGCGTCGAGCCGCGCCTCGGCCGCGGCGCGCGTGGCGCCGAGCAGGCCGCGCGCACCCCAATCGCCGATCGCGAAGCTCGCCGCGACCGCGCCCTGCCCGAGCGCCCGGTCGAGCTGTCCGGTCTCGCGCAATCCCGCGAGGAAGCCTCCGGCGAACGCGTCGCCGGCGCCGGTGGGATCGACCACCGGGGTCTCGACCGCGGCCCAGGCGAGCAGGCACTCCGGCTCGCGTTGGACCAGCGTGCCGCCCTGGGCGCCCCGCTTGAAGGCCACGAGCCCGAGCCGGCCCGAGGCCAGGCGCCGGACGAGGGCCCGCGCATCCGGCCCGGCGTCGAGTCGCAGCTCGTCGGGCCCGGGGAAGCACGCGTCGACGCTGGCGAGCAGGTCCCGCCACGCGTCCAGGTTGTCCTCGCGCACCGGCTCGTGCGGGTCGACCGACACGAACACGCCCTTGGCGGGCGACGATCCACTCGCGCTGGCACTCGAACGGCATCGGCGAGAGGTGCACGCCCCACGCGTCCCGATAGGCGTCGGGCATGCGCTCGGGCGCGGGCGAGACGTCGCGGTGCGACGGCCGTCCCGCGTGGTGGACGATGCGCCGCCCGGACGCCTCGTAGAGGAGCCACGCCCGCCCGCCGGGCCGGCCGAGCCGCGCCACCCCGGCGGTATCGATGCCGCGCGCCCCGAGCGCCTCGAGCACGCCGGCGGGATAGTCGTCGCCAGCGACGCTCGCGAGCCCGCAGCGGGCACCCCACAGGCTGGCGCCCAGCGCGGCGAAGAGGATGGCGCCGCCGGCCTCGCCCATGCGCGTGGACCCGTCACGGTGGACCACGTCGTCCACCAGCAGGTTGCCCGCGAAGACGAGGTCGATCGGCCGGCTCATGGTCTCGGGCCGTGGGTGCCAAGGCGCCGGCGCCCGCGCCTGGCGGCGCGCCGGCTCGCGGCGGTGCTCCCGAGCCGGGGCGTGCCGTCCATCAGACCGTGGCGGCGGCGAAGGCCCGCGCCAGGGCTTCGGCGCGCCGTGGTTCCACCGGGTTCGCCCAGTGGCCTTGGCGCTTCACCGACGAGCCGACGATCAGGGCATCCGCCGCCGCGAACCGGCCGACGTTCTCGGGGCCGACCCCCGAGCCCACCAGCGTCGGGATCGTCACCGCCCCACTCACCGCCGCCACCTCGGCCGGATCGGTGGGCTCGCCGGTCGCCATACCGGTGACCACCACGCCGTCGGCCAGCGCGAACTCGGCGGCCCGCGCGGTCTCGGCCAGCGGGACGTCGGCGGTGATGGCGTGCGACGCGTGCTTCTTCTTGATGTCCGCGAAGACGCGCACGGTCTCGGCGCCGATCGCGCGCCGGTAGCGCAGCAGCTCGCCCGCGCACGCCTCGATCAGGCCTTCGTCGGCGACGTGGGCGAACACGAAGCCCTCGACCCGGACGAACCCGGCGCCGATGGCCCGCGCCACCGCGAGGGCTTCGAGGTTGGCGCCGGCCAGGACCTGGACGCCGAGCGGGAGCGGCACCGCGCGCCGCACCTCGAGACCGATCAGGGTCATCGCCGCCACGACCTCGGGGCCGACCCGTCCCTTGAGGTAGGGGCGGTCGTGCATGTTCTCGATCGCGATCCCGTGGAAGCCGGCCTCACGGTAGAGCCGCGCCTCCGCCACCGCCCGCGCCGCGATCTCCTCGAGCCCGAGACGATGCGCCGGCGTGCCGGGCAGGGCGTCCACGTGGATCATCCCCACCAGCGCGCGGGGCGCGCCGAAGAGTTGGCGGATCACACCGTGACGGTCCATGCGATCTCACCATCCAGGGGATCGGGTCGATCACGCCGGCGAGCGCCGACGTCACCGGAGCGCCGCGTGCCTCGGGCGGGCGGGGATTCTACACGGCCGGCTGCCGGCGTGTCCTCATGGCCGCATCGCCGCCCGGCGCAGCATCTCGTCGCGCACCTGCGTCAGCAGTTCCGCCGCGCTGCCCTTCAGCACGTGGCGGCAGACCGAGCGCGGGAGCGAGGAGCGCGGCTCCGCATCGAGCGAGTACCGCACGCTGGTGCCGGTGGAGTCGGGCTCGAGCCGCCACTCGCCGTCGTAGCGCTCGAAATCCTTGCCGAGCACGTCCCGGAATCCGATCCGCCGCTGCGGGTCCTCGTCGACCTCGAGCACCACATGAACCCGGCGCTTGAACAGGAAGAACCCGCCGCGCGCCGTCTGTTCCACCACCCGCCGCCCATCGGGGCGCCGTTCGCTCCGGCTCGACAGCATCGAGTGCACGAAGTCCGGGATGTGGTCGTAGTCGGTGACGACGCGCCAGGCGGCGGAGGGTGGGAGGTCCACGTGGAACCGACCCCGCACCGCGCACGCATGCGGCGCGGGGCGCCGCCGGCGGCGGCGACGGGGAGGAGCAGGAGCGCCAGGACGGCGAGCGGTCGGGCCATCGCGGCATGGCCCGGCCGGCGGGCCGTGTCACCCTCGTCGTGCGGATGGACCATGAGTCCCGGGGTCACGTGAGCACCGGTCGGTTCAGAACGAGACCACGGCTTCGACCATCGCGCCGCGGAACCGGCCGCCGTTGCGGCGTGATACGTCTGCTGCACGAACTCGGCCTTGGCCTCCAGGCCGCGCGACAGGAACCAGCCCCCTCCGGCCTGGACGCGGTCGACCCGGACGTCGGCCGCCATGCCCGCGAAGCGACCCTTCGCGCGGTTGTAGCGGCCCGCGAGGTAGAGCTGATTGGAGAGGAAGCGGTAGACCCCCTCGCCCGCGAGCTGGGTGAACGTCCGGTCCTTGGTCTCGACGCCGTTGCGGCCCTTCGCCTGCTCGAGGTTCCCGAACAGCTCGATCCCGCGCCAGGTCACGAACGGGTTGATCACCCAGGCGGTGACGCGCCGGGTCATCCCGGGCTGGATGTCGCCGGACCACGCCTGCGCGGATTCGGTCGCGTTCACGTTCTCGAGCACGTAGTAGTAGCGCGAGCCGGAACGGCTGCCGCTGTACAGCGTGTTGTTGTTCGACTTGGAGGTCGTGTAGACCGACCCCGTCAGGCGCAGACGCGTCCCGGGGTGGCACTGGTGGTCGTACCCGAGCTTGGCCATGAGGCTGGGCGAGCGATTCTCGGGCTTGAGCACCTGCCCCCGCACCTCGCCGCCGGTGACCGCGACCATGCCCAGGAGGTCGTTCGTGCGCACGTACGCTTCGCCGCCGATCTCGGTGGTGAACGCGTCCATGAGCAGGTTGCCGACCAGGGGGTTGAACATCGCCTCGCCGTTGTCGGTGCGGCGGAAGTGCATGTCGCCGTAGTTGATCTCGAAGTGGCCGAGCCGGAGGGTGAGG
>VBPB01000013.1 GCA_005893365.1 Candidatus Eiseniibacteriota bacterium | reverse complement strand
CACCGGCATCGGCCTCAGCGGCGCGGATGCCGGGGACTACACGTTCAACACGACGGCCACCGCCTACGCCAACATCACCACCCGCGACCTGCTGGTGAGCGCCAGCGCCACGAACAAGGCGTTCGACGGCACCACCGCGGCCAGCGTGACCCTGTCCGATGACCGGGTGGCGGGCGACGACCTGACCGTCAGCGACGTTTCGGCCACCTTCGCGGATCCCGACGTCGCCACCGGCAAGCCGGTGACGGTGAGCGGCATCAGCGTGAGCGGCGGGGATGCGGGGAACTACCTGGCCAACACCAGCGCCAACGCGACCGCCGACATCACGGCGGCGGGGACGACGGCCAGCTTCGGCGTGGGGCCGCACCCGCAGCAGTACAGCGACCCGACCGCCTTCACGGTCACGCTGGCCCCGGCCAGCGTGGGGGGCCAGGCGCCGGCGACGACGGTCACCTTCTATGTCGGGGCGACGGCGGTGGGCAGCACCGCCCTGGTCGTGGACGGTGACCACCTGAGCGCCACGCTGAGCCCTGCGTTGCTCGAGGGGCCGGGCGTCCACGACGTGAGCGCGGTGTTCAGCGGGACCAACCCGAACTTCACGGTCACCGATCCGGCGCCGGACACGCTGACGGTGGTGGCCGAGGACGCGCGGGTGGCCTACGACGGCGGCCTGTTCGCCACCACCGCCAGTGCCATCTCGGGGGCGGCGACGGTGAGCCTGAGTGCGACCATCCGCGACATCAGCGTGATCACCGGTTCGGGCGACGCGGCGCCGGGGGACATCCGCAACGCCACGGTCAGCTTTATCAACCGCGACGACAACACGGTGATCGCGGCCGACCTGCCGGTGGCCCTGGCGGAGCCGGGCAACAGCGAGGTGGGCACGGTGTCGTACAACTGGAACCCGGACATCGGGGCCAGCCAGTCGGAGCACATCACGGTCGGCGTCGTCGTCAACGGCGACTACGCCCGCGACCGGGCGGACGACAACGTGGTGGTCTCGATCTCCCGGCCGCTGGGCCTGACCGTCGACGCCGGCGGCGACCTGATGCTCAGCAACTCGTCGGGCGTCTACGCCGGCGATCCGGGGAGCCTGGACAATTTCGGCCTGCGGGTGAAGTACGCGAAGCGCGGCCCGCTGCTCAGCGGCAAGTTCAGCATGATCGTCCGCAGCGCCGGACGTGACTATCAGGTCACCAGCAACAACATCGCCGCCCTGACGGTGCACCCGGGCCTGACCGCGACGACCGCGGACTTCAACGGGCATGCGGCGTTGACCGACGTCACGGACCCCGGCGCGGCGACGGTGATCGACGCGGACGTGCTGCTGCAGGTCTCGTTGACCGACCATCTCGACCCGGCGGCGGCCGATGACATCGCCATCACCTGTCGGAACCGGACCGGCACGCTGCTCTTCTCGAACGACTGGAACGGGACCCAGACGGTTCAGCAGCCGATCAACGAGGGCGTGCTGGCGATCTCGACCGCACCGCAGCCGATGACGCTGCCGATCGTGGCCGAGCACCTGCTGAGCCTGGTGGCGGACCGCGACGGCGTGGGCGATTCCAGCCTCCAGGGGAACGGTACGGTGCTGCCGCTCGAGTACGAGCTGGGCGGCAACGCCCCGAATCCGTTCTCGCTCTCGACCAGCGTCCTCTACCGCCTGCCCGAGCCGAGCGTCGTGTCGCTGACCGTCTACGACGTGACGGGGCGCGTGCTCGACCGGCTGGTGGACGGCGAGGTGCCGGCGGGTGACCACCACGCGAGCTGGTCTGGCGTCGACCGGAACGGCGTCTCGCGCGGGGCGGGGGTGTACTACCTGCTCATGGACGCCCGCTCGCTGACCGGCGACCACACCTATCACGCGCGCAAGAGCATGCTGCTGGTGCGCTAGACCAGGCGCCCGGGCCGCCCGGCCCCGAGCGAAGCACGCGGCGCCCCGTCATCCTTAAGATGACGGGGCGCCGTCGCGTTCGGGGGGCGCGTTCCGGTGGGGCGGTGAGAGCCCTGACAGAAAGGCGCGCGACTCCGGTATCCTGTCCGTGACCAGACCGGGAGGGCCAGAGCAACGGAGCGGGCGCGGTCGGGTAGCGTGCCCCCTCCACGACGAAAGCCGGGTACGGCTCCTGCCGTACCACGCATCCATAGGAGGGATCCCATGACCACCCAGACCTTGCAGCAGACCCAGAGCGCCACCCTGACCTACGACGGGAAGTCCGTCACCCTGCCCCTGGTGCGCGGCACCGAGGACGAGGTCGCGGCCGACATCGAGAAGCTGCGCGCGCAGACCGGGATGATCACCCTCGATCCCGGCTACGGCAACACCGGCGCGTGCAAGAGCGCCATCACCTTCATCGACGGCGAGAAGGGCATCCTGCGCTACCGCGGCTACCCGATCGAGGAGCTGGCCGAGAAGAGCAACTTCCTCGAGGTCTCGTGGCTGCTGCTCCACGGCGAGCTGCCCACCCGCGCCCAGCTCGCGGAGTTCACCAACGAGGTGACCCGGCACACGCTGCTGCACGAGAACTTCCGCCGGTTCTTCGATGCCCTGCCCAAGGACGCCCATCCGATGCCGGTGTGCGCCGCGGCGGTCGCGGCGCTGGCCACGTTCTACCAGGAGCCCGACAGCGACTCGAAGCTCCAGGAGACCGTGGTGCGCCTGATCGCCAAGATGCCGACGCTGGCGGCCTACTCCTACAAGCACTCGATCGGCCAGCCGTTCATCTACCCGCGCAACGGGCTCGACTACTCGACCAACTTCCTCAACATGATGTTCGCCACGCCGTGCGACGAGTACCAGGTGGACCCGCTGCTGGCCCGCGCGCTCGACCTGCTGCTCATCCTGCACGCGGACCACGAGCAGAACTGCTCGACCAGCACGGTCCGCATGGTGGGCAGCTCGCAGGCCAACCTGTTCGCGAGCATCTCGGCCGGCATCAGCGCGCTGTGGGGCCCGCTGCACGGCGGGGCCAACCAGCAGGTCATCGAGATGCTGGAGCGCATCGAGGCCGAGGGCGGCGACGTGCAGAAGTTCGTGGACCGGGCCAAGGACAAGAAGGACAACAGCCGCCTGATGGGCTTCGGGCACCGGGTCTACAAGAACTACGACCCGCGCGCCGCGGTGCTCAAGAAGTCTTGCACCGACGTGCTCAGCCGCCTCGGCATCAAGAGCCGGCAGCTCGAGATCGCGGTGAAGCTCGAGGAGATCGCGCTCCGGGACGACTACTTCGTGAGCCACAAGCTCTATCCCAACGTCGACTTCTACTCGGGCATCATCTACAAGGCGCTCGGGATCCCGATCAACATGTTCACGGTCATGTTCGCGATCGGGCGGATGCCCGGCTGGATCGCGCAGTGGCTCGAGATGCGCAGCGATCCCGCCAACCGGATCGGCCGGCCGCGCCAGATCTACACCGGAGCGACCAAGCGCGGATACGTCGCGATCGACCAGCGGGGGCGTTGACCCTCGCTCGAGGGGGGCAGGTCCCGGCGGCGGTGCAGACGCCCGCGGAGCAGGAGGCACGCTCCTACGCGAACTGCCTCGAGGCGCGGTGAGCGGCCGCCGGCCCGATCGAGACCGAGTGTCGGCGATTCACTCGATGTAGCCGGCGCTGCGTGGTTCGATGGTTTCGATGGACCGCGCCCGGGCCCAGAGCACGGATGTCATCGGGCTCCGCGGGTCAAGGAGGTGGGCTGCGTACGCCTCGATGACTCCGTCCTGACGGCCCTCCGCGGACGATAGCCATTGCGTGGCCAACGCGACGTGGACGACCGGATCAAGACAGGCCGCGTTGCGCCGCTCCACGAGCTCAGCCGTGCTGAGAGGTGTGGCACGGATCGGAGATGCTCGGCCAAGACGCATCCCGACTGCGGTGAGGTCGGCGATAGCCAGGGCTGTGTCACCCGTGGCCCACCGCGTCCACGCACGCCAGTACTGAAACCGCGAGTCGAACGGATGGGCCCGAAGCGCCATGTCGAGGGCATCCGTGGCTCCCCGCGGCTGGTCATCGCGGAGGAGCGCGTACGCGATGCCCGGCAAGAGCAAGGGTGCCCCGCTCCAGTCTTGGATCTCGTCCCCCTTGAAGGAGAGGACGAAGAATGGCCCTCGCTCCGCCGTCCCGCGCGTGAAGTCGGAAAGGAAGTAGGATCGCAACGAGGAGTCCCGGTAAGCCCAGCGCATGAGCGCCCCATCGCCCGACTGCCAACCCGAGGCTGTTGGTACGCTCGAGAAGAAGAGGGTGCTCTTGGGCGGCAGGCGGGGGTAAATGTCCTTCAGTTGAACCAAGTAGCGCGCGACCAGGGCCGTCCCGCGCGCGAGATAGGCGCCGTTGACGTGTGACTGCCAGGTCCATGGACTACAAGGCGTCGCAAAGGACTCCCGATACCGCGGGAGGGACGGCAGCGTGATGACGAGCACGATGATGCCGGCGAGCATGAGCGCCACGCCGCACAGTGCAAACACATAGTAGTAGGCACTCCAGACATCGAGCGCCGGGAGGATGACCAGCGTTCCCGCCAGCGCCCAGACAGCGCCCACCCGCAGAGGCCAGGTGGGATCTGGTTCAGCTCGTGGTGCTGGAGCTGGGTAAGCCACCGATGGGGTTCTCGTGAGCCAGGCGACGACGCTGGCGGCAACGACGACAAGCGCGGTCATCACCCACCAAAGGGTTGCCGGAGGCCGCCCCTGTCCGGCCTCAATGCCCGTCACTACTTGCAGTGCGTGAATGACGCCCGGGATGATCCAGGCCACGTGTAGAGGTGGGTGGTCTCCGTGCAGGTATCGCCAAAGGACCCACGCGGCCGTGATGGCAAGCATCGGCAGGCTCTTGCGAACACCCGTGGCCAGATTGGGAGGAGGACGCGAAGCGGCCGGCGCGATGAACACGGTCGCGGCGGCCACCTCCTTGGACAACAGTGCCAAGGCGAGGGCTGCGGCAGCAAGCCATCGGCGGTTGCGGCAATACAGGTGGATGGCAACCAGTGAGAAGAGAAGCGCCAACAGGTCCTGGGAGCCAGAGGCCCATTGAAGTAGCGGATCGACGGCATAATGGAATGCGAGGAACGTGATCGCGATGAGTGCAGGAGCATCACCGATCTTGCGACGTACCAAGGCGAAGAGCAGGGTAAGCGAGGCCAGGAACAGAAGACAGTTCGCGAGGTGAAACGCCAGCGGTGACTCACCACCCAGCTGGGCAACCAGCCAGAAGAAGACCTGACGCCCGATCGGGCGGCCATAGTGGCCGAGTTGGTCGGGGGCGCTGATCGCAGCCAGGAAGGAGCGATTGCGAACCTGCTCGAGAAAGACGAAGTCGTCGGCGAAGAACGGCATCGCGATGCTTGGTGCCCGCACCGCGATCGCACACAGGAGGACAAAGACCAGCACGACCAGCCAGAGGGGAAACGCCCTGGTGATGCGTTGGCGTGTCGATCCATTCTGAGGCATCGTCAGCACCCCGCGCTGAGCGCGCACCGGGCCCTCATCCGAATCGTTGCTCGAACAGACTCAGGTCGAGGCGGGTCCGCCCCTCCGACAGGAGCTCGGCCAGCGCCTCGCCGATCGCACTCGCGAACTTGAAGCCGTGCCCGGAGCACGGGCTGGCGACGACCACCTGCTCGTGCGCGGGATGCCGGTCGATCAGGAAGTGGTCGTCGGGCGTGTTCGTGTACAGGCAGACGGCCGCCGAGCGCAGCGGGCCATCGGCGTCGGGGACGTAGCGCCGCACCAGCCCGCGCATGGCCTCGACCTCCTCGGCGTGCACCTCGCGGTCGACCGCGTCGGGGTCGGTCAGCCGCCCCTCATGGTGCCGGGCGACCTTGACGCCGTCGCCCAGGTCGGGGAAGCCGTAGAGGTAGCGTTGCGGCGCATGCTCCCAGAGATGGATGGGGAGTCGCTCGGGGGTGAAGGACGCGGCGTTCCGGCACGCCTCGAACCAGTAGAGCGGCTGGCGCTCGACCGTGAGCGGCAGCGCCAGGTCCGGCAGCAGCGACGTGAGCCAGCTCCCCGCACTCAGCACCAGCTGGCCGGCCGCATAGACGCCCTGGGCGCTCGCGACGCGCACGCCGCCGCCATCGGGCTCCCAGCGCAGGACCGGCTCGTCGACGCGGAGCGTGGCGCCGTGCCGGCGCGCCATCGCCAGGTGCGCCGCGACGCAGGCCTCGGGGATCAGGATGCCGGCGCGCGGCTCCCACACCGCGACCATGTCGTCGTCGGGCCTTAGCGCCGGGAAGCGGCGGCGCACCTCGGCCGCCGCGAGCAGCTCGTGGCGGAGCCCATGGGTCTCGGCGCTGCGCCGCGCCCCCCGGACCACCGTGCTGTCGGGCCGCCCGATCATGAGCCCGCCGGTCTCGAGCAGGAGCCGGCGCTCCGCCTCGCGCTCCAGCGCCGTCCATAGTTCGTAGGCGCGCTGGACCAGCGGCACGTAGCGCGGGTCTTCGAAGTACGCCTCGCGGATGATGCGCGTCTGGCCGTGCGATGAGCCGAGCGCATGCGGCGGGCTGAAGCGGTCGAGGCCGAGCACGCGCCGGCCCTGCCTCGCGAGGTGGTAGGCGGCCGCACTCCCCATGGCACCCAGCCCCACGACGATGACGTCGAAAGTCGTCTCCACGGCGGCAGGGTAGCAACCGGAGGGCGCGGAGGCGAAAGGGCGAGGCGGGATGAGGTTCGCTGCGGACGAGGCCGATGGACCGGGTCAGTCGGGAGGCGGTTCGAGGACGACCTCGTCGGTTACGGCCGAGCCAGGCGTGACGTTTCGGACTGCCGGGTGACCATGGTCATCGATCCGCGACCAGGTGGAAGTGCAGGTAGGTGACGGCCTGGCCACCGGGGCCGTTCGAATAGAGGCGATAGTTCCTGAGCCGGTGCTTCTCGATGAGATACCGGGCCACGTAGAGCAGGTCGACCACATCCGGCGAGTTCTCGGGGGAGACCTCCCCAAGATCCTTGATGTCTCGCTTCGGCAGGATCACGTAGTGCCGGTGGCGCGCGGCGAACGGGTACTGGAGGACTAAAGACCGGTCCGTCTCGAGCACGACGAAGGGCAGGTGCCCGCCGAGCCGCTGCACCCCCGCCGAGCCGAGGAGCCCCGCGAGGTCCGCCTGGCTGAGACAGTGGTCACAGCGGTTGAGCGCCAGGATCGAACGAGGCTGGGACTTGGCGAACAGGTAGCCGCCGACCAGGATCCCGACCAGCAAGGAAACGGTTGCCGAGATCATCCATCGCCTGGTTGAGACCATGAAGCCCCCCGCCCTGTTGGTCACTGTTGTAAGCGCGGCTCACCTAGAGACCGTTCTCGGCACCCCCCCGGCATCGCACGGCAACTGAGCCTCGTTCCACGGATCTCTCATCGAGCATAGTGCCACTCGCAGGGGCTGAGAGTCTCGAGGCCTGGCCGACGGCGCCGGAGAGCAAGTGGTTGCCACTGCATGACCTCCGACCCAGCGGCACGGGCGGGCATTCCGCAGCGCGGCGGGCCGGGAGATGGATTCACCGGTTCCGGACAACTCCGACCCTCGATCAGCCGATATCATCTATACCGTCATGCGCCAACTCCTCCATCATCGCGCGCGCCGCGTCCCCGCGCTCCTCCTCGGTCTCGCCCTGTTCCTCGCCGGCAGCAACTACTGCCTGCTGAGCGCCTGGGCGGGCAACACGCGCATGGCCTGCATGGCTACCCCCGGCGCCGCGGCGACGCCGCGCTGCCCGCACTGTGCCCCCGCGGGCCCGTCGTCACGCCCCCACGCGCCGGCCGGCCGGTCGTGCTGTCCCGACCCGGTGCTGGTGCCCGATGCGCCGGTGCTCGCCAAGGCCGTCGCCTCTCATCCGGCGCCGTCGCCGGTCGCGCTCGCGGCCCTAGTCGCGCCGTCGGTCGCTCCGTCGCTCAGCGAACACTCGCCTCCCCGAAGCTCCGCCGGTCCGCCACCGACCGGCCTCGCGCGCGCCCTCCGCGCGCCGCGCGCCCCTCCCCTCGCCTGATCCTTCGCGTCCCTCCGGTCGGAAGCCCGACCGGGATGGTCACGCCGCGTTCGCGCGCGTGACCGCGTGACCGTTCTCGTCCGCCGCCCTCGTGGCGCCGGGCCGGAACTCGAAGGTGCGCCGCCGGGGGTTCCCCCCCGCGGCCCGCGAGAGGAGTCGGACCGATGTCCCCCACGCGAGCGGGTATTGCCACCGCCGTGATCGTGCTGTGCGCCGTCGCCGCGCCGCGGCCGTCCCTGGCGCTCGACCTGGAGAGCGCGCTGCTCAAGGTCACCGCCGCCAACCCGACGCTGGCCGCCGGCGTCGCCCGGGCCGAGGCCGCCAAGCGACGCGTCGGCCCCGCCGGCGCCTGGGAATCGCCGACGCTCGAGCTCGGCGTCGTCAACGTGCCCACGAGCGGCGGCCTCGATTCGGATCCGATGACCATGGAGATGCTCCGCCTCTCGCAGCGCGTCCCGGCGTTCGGCGCCAATCGTCTGGCCCGCGAGGCCGCCCGCGCCGAAGCGAGCGGCGAGGCCGCCGCGGCCGAGGTGAGCCTGCTCGAGATCTGGGGCATGACCTGGGAGACCTATGGGGACGCCTACGTCGCGGGCGAGCTGGCCCGCCTCGCCGAGGCGCATGACACCGAGATGGCGCACATGATCCTGGCTGCCCGGGCGCGCTACGAATCCGGCAACGGACGCCTGGAGGACATCCTGCGCGCCCAGGCCGAGCAGGCGAACACGCTCTCCGACGCCGCGTCGTTCCGGGCCGAGGAGGCCCAGGGCCACGCTCGGCTCGACGCCCTGCGCGGGATCGAGCCCGGCCCGGTCACGGAGTGGCTGGCGCCGCCGCCCGCGGTGGTCATCCCGGCGACCCCGGACGCCTGGCTGGCCGCCCTCGGTCCCGCCCATCCGCGCCTGCGCGCGCAGCGGGCGCAGGTGGATCGCTACCGCCTCGAGGCGCGCGCCGCGCGCCGCGCGATCTGGCCCGACCTCGAGCTCAGCGGCACGTACGGGCGGCGCGAGCCGCTGCTCGGACGTTTCTCCCAGCCGGACATGTTCAGCGCCAGCGTCGCGTGGACGCTGCCGATCTTCGCGATCTCGCGCCAGCGCGCCGAGGCCGCCGGTCTGGACGCGATGGCGCGGGCCAGCGATGCCGAGCGCACGGCTGCCGAGCTCGACCTGCGCGCGCGGGTGCTGGCGGCGCACGCGGCCGCCGTGGCGGCGCAGCGCGCCGTGGCCCTGCTGGCGGACACCGTGGTGACCACGCAGCGCCGCGCGTCGGATGCCTCCTGGATCTCCTACCGCGCGGGCACCACCGACCTGTGGCGCGTCTTCGAGTCGACCCACGCGCTCTACGCGGACGAGATCGCCCTGCTGCGCGCGCGCCAGGATCTCTCACGCGCCGAGGCCCAGTTGCTCTCGCTGACCGGACGGGGCGACCTGCTCGGGATCTCGCTCGCGCCGCCCGCCGAAAGGAGTGGACGATGAACCACCACGAGCTGCGATCCTTCCACGACGGCGGGGGCGCGGACCCCGGCCGGCCGGCGTCCCACGAGCCGCCGCCCGGTGCCGATCTGATGAACCTGGTCCGCTGGGCGCTGTTCGCGGGACTGCTCGTGCTGGCGGCGGTGAGCATCGGCAGCTACGTGATGTCGCGCCGCGAAGCCCCGGGCTCGGCCCATACGCAGAAGCGGGCGCGCTACTACTGCCCCATGCATCCCAGCTACACCTCCGACCGTCCCGGCGAATGCCCGATCTGCGGCATGACGCTCGAGCCCATCCCGTCGGGCGGGATCGCGGCGGCCTCGGCCGGCGCGACCGGCACGGGGGACGTGCCGGGCCTCACGACGGTGCACATCACGCCCGAGCGGGTGCAGCTGATCGGCGTGCGCACGGCGGTGGTGGAGAAGCGCCCGCTCGCCGGCCGCGTGGAGATGGCGGGCTTCGTCACCGCCGACGAAGCGCGCCTCAAGCGCATCCAGCTCAGGGTCGCGGGCTGGGTGCAGGACCTCTACCTCAACCAGACCGGCCAGGCGGTCGCGGTCGGCGATCCGCTGCTCTCCATCTACAGCCCCGAGCTCTACCAGAGCGAGCAGGAGTACCTGATCGAGATCGGGGCGCGCGACAGTACGACCGCGGCCCCCCACGACGGCGGCGGCCACGAGGCGGGGGCGGCCAGCTCGGCGCGCACGCGGCTCATCCTGCTCGGCGTGCCGCCCGAGGAGCTCAAGCGTCTCGACCGCACCCAGGTCGCCTCGGCGCATCTCACGCTGCGCTCGCCGGTGGTGGGCACGGTGCTGGAGCGCGGCGTCACGCAGGGGCAGTACGTCGCCGCCGACACGCCGCTCTTCACCGTCGCCGACTTCGCGCGGGTCTGGGTGCTGGCCGACCTCTACGAGCTGGACTTCGGGCGGGTCCGCGTCGGCGACCGCGCGATCTTCACCGCCGACGCGCTGCCGGGCCAGCCGCGCGAGGGGAGCATCGAGCTGGTCTCGCCGGTGGTCTCGACCGGGACGCGCACGCTCAAGGCGCGGTTCTCGCTCGACAACCATGACGGTCGGCTGCGCCCCGGCATGTTCGGGCGCGTGGCGGTGGCGGGGCGCGGCGGCCAGGCGCTGGTGGTGCCGGACGAGGCGGTCATCCACAGCGGCGAGCACGACTACGTGTTCCTGGCGCGCGCCGGCGGCCACTTCGAGCCGCGGCTGGTGTGGACCGGCTCGCGCGACGGCGACCGCATCCAGGTGCTCAAGGGGGTGGCCGCCGGCGACACGGTGGTGGCGAGCGCCTCGTTCCTCATCGACTCCGAGAGCCGCCTCAAGGCGGCGATCGCCGGCCTGGGCGGTGCGTCGGGCGCAGGCAGCATGCCCGGCATGGACATGAGCGCCCCGCCCGCGCCCGGTCACGCGCACTGAGGCCCGACATGGTCGGCAAGGTCATCGAGTACTGCGCCACCCACCGGATGCTGGTGTTCATCGTCACCGCGTTCGTGGTGGTGGGCTCGCTCGTGGCGGTGAACCGCGTGCCGCTCGACGCCATCCCCGACCTGTCCGACCCGCAGGTCATCGTCTTCACCGACTGGATGGGGCGCAGCCCCGACCTGGTCGAGGACCAGGTGACCTACCCGATCGTCTCCTCGCTGCTCGCCGCCCCCCGGGTGGTGGCGGTGCGCGGGCAGTCCATGTTCGGCATGAGCTTCATCTACGTCATCTTCCAGGAGGGCACCGATCTCTACTGGGCGCGCAGCCGCGTGCTCGAGTACATGAACACCATCCGCTCGCGCCTGCCCGAGGGCGCCAACCCGGTGCTCGGGCCCGACGCCACCTCGGTGGGCTGGGTGTTCCAGTACGCGCTGGTGGACAAGAGCGGCCGCCACGACCTCTCCGAGCTGCGCACCTTCCAGGACTTCCACCTGCGCTACGCGCTCGCCAGCGTCCCCGGCGTCGCCGAGGTCGCGTCGATCGGCGGCTACCAGCGCCAGTACCAGGTCGAGGTGGATCCGACGCGGCTCCACGCCTACGGGCTCTCGCTCGCCGACATCAGCGCCGCCATCCGGCGCAGCAACGCCGATGTCGGCGGGCGGGTCCTCGAGATGTCGGGCCGCGAGTACTTCGTGCGCGGCCGCGGCTACGTGAAGAGCCTCGACGACCTGCGCCAGATCGCGCTGGGCGCCGACCCGAGGAGCGGCACCCCCATCCGGCTCTCCGACGTGGGCACGGTCTCGTTCGGCCCCGACATCCGCCGCGGCGTGAGCGAGCTCAACGGCGAGGGCGAGGCGGTGGGCGGCACCGTGGTGATGCGCTACGGCGAGAACGCGCTCCACGTCATCGAGGCCATCAAGGAGAAGCTCAAGGAGCTCTATCCCACCTTCCCGCCCGGCGTCGAGGTGCGCGTCGTCTACGACCGGTCGGGCCTGATCCACCACGCCATCGGCACGCTGCGCCACACGCTGCTCGAGGAGGGCGTGGTGGTGAGTCTCATCATCTTCATCTTCCTGTTCCACCTGCGCAGCACGCTGGTGCCGGTGCTCTCGCTGCCGGTGGCGGTGGGGCTGGCGTTCGTGCCGATGGTGTTCCTGCACGTCAACTCCAACATCATGAGCCTGGGCGGCATCGCCATCGCCATCGGCGCCATGGTGGACGCCGCCATCGTCCTGGTCGAGAACGCGCACAAGCATCTCGAGTCGGCGGGCCCGGCGCCGCCGGGCGGGGAGGCGGCGCACCGGCAGCGGGTGCTGATCGAGGCGGCGAAGGAGGTGGGGCCACCCATCTTCTTCTCGCTGCTCATCATCACCGCGGCGTTCGTGCCCATCTTCGCGCTCAACGGCCAGGCCGGGCGGCTCTTCAAGCCGCTCGCCTTCACCAAGACCTTCTGCATGGCCTTCGCGGCCCTGGTCTCGATCACGCTCGCGCCCGCGCTCATGTCGCTTTTCATCCGCGGCCGCATCCGCCACGAGCAGGAGCATCCGGTGTCGCGGGCGATGATCTCGGTCTACCGCCCGTTCGCCTGGGTGGCGCTCAAGAACCCGCGTACCACCATCGCCATCGGCCTGGCGGCGCTGCTCTCCGCCGTGCCGATGGCCATGCGTCTCGGGCACGAGTTCATGCCGCCGCTCAACGAGGGCGACATGCTCTACATGCCGACGACCTTCCCCAACATCTCCATCGAAGAGGCCAAGCGCTATCTCCAGGTGCAGGACCGGCTCATCCGCAGCTTCCCCGAGGTGGAGCGCGTGTTCGGCAAGGCCGGCCGCTCCGAGACGCCGACCGACCCGGCGCCGCTGTCGATGGTGGAGACGGTGGTCAAGCTCAAGCCGCGCGAGGCGTGGCGGATGCTCGTGGTGCCGCGCTGGTACTCGGCGCGCGTCCCCGAGGGGCTCAAGCCCCTGTTCCGGCCGTTCTGGCCCGACCACCGGCGCATCACCTGGGAGGAGCTCTCCGACGAGCTCAACCGCACGCTGCAGCTCCCCGGTTGGACCAATGCCTGGACCATGCCGATCAAGACCCGCATCGACATGCTCTCGACCGGCATCCGCACGCCGATCGGTGTCAAGATCTTCGGCGCCAGCCTCGACACCATCGAGCGCATCGGCATGGACCTGGAGCGCGTGGTCTCGCGGGTGCCCAGCACGCGCAGCGTCTACTCCGACCGCAGCACCGGCGGGTTCTATCTGGACATCGTCCCCGACCGCGCCGCGCTGGCGCGCTACGGCTTGACCGTGGGCGACGTCGAGGACGTCATCGAGGCCGCGGTGGGCGGCAAGCCGATCGAGGTGACGGTCGAGGGCCGCAACCGGTTCACCATCAACGTGCGCTACCCGGGTGACCTGCGCCAGGACATGGAGCGCCTGCGCCACGTGCTGGTGCCGCTCAAGTCGGGCGGGCCGAGCGCCCCGTCCGGCATGGGCGGCGGCGCGGGCGGGGGCATGGGGGCGCTCCCGCAGGCCCTGCCCGCGCGGCTCGCCTCGGCGGGCGTGAGCGACGTCGGGCCGGACCTGGTGGCGCAGGCGATGAACGGCGCGGGCGGGCGCCCCGCCGGCGGCGGGACGATGGGCGGCGACGCGTCCGGCAACCCGTTGCCGCCGGGCGGGACGCGGTCAGACGTGACCCTCTGGGACGATCCCAGTGGCGCGCACGTGCCGCTCGGCCAGATCGCCGACGTCCGCGTGGTGAGCGGGCCGCCGATGATCCGCGACGAGGCCGGCATGCTGGTCGGTTACGTCTACGTGGACATGGACGCCGCGCGGCGCGACATCGGCGGCTTCGTGGACGACGCCAAGCGGGAGGTGGCCAAGGGTGTGCGGCTGCCGTCGGGCTACTTCCTCAAGTGGACCGGCCAGCGCGCATGCGCATCCTGGTGCCGCTGACGCTGGTGATCGTGCTGCTCCTCCTCTATATGAACTTCGGCAACCTCGCCCAGTCCCTGATCGTCCTGTGCTCGGTGCCGTTCGCGCTCGTGGGCAGCATCTGGCTGATGGCGCTGCTCCACTACAACCTGTCGACCGCCGCCTGGGTGGGCATCATCGCCCTGGTCGGCCTGGCCGCCCAGACCGGTGTCGTGATGGTCGTGTATTGCGACAGCGCCTATCACAAGCGCAAACGCGAAGGCCGCATCCGCGACCTCGACGACATCGTCGAGGCGACCCTCGAGGGCTCGGTGCAGCGCGTGCGCCCCAAGCTCATGACC
>VBPB01000012.1 GCA_005893365.1 Candidatus Eiseniibacteriota bacterium | reverse complement strand
GAGCGTCCGATCCGCGCTCACCGCGGCCGAGGGTCGCTCGACATGGTCCGTGTCGGCGGGGTTGCCGGTGTATCGCACCACCTTGTAGACGGTGTACTCGTCCTTGTCGGGATCGTCGGCGGCGAAGCTGTCGGGATTCGCGGTCGCCATGTTCATCGCCCCCGGCTGGTATTCCTGGCTGTACTCGGCGATGGCGGCGCGCACCTGGCCCCCGACCTTGCCCACCAGCCAGATCCCGGACTGGTAGACCGCGGTCTTGATCGTCCCCTTCGGGAAGAACAGGCCCGAGTTGCCCTGGTTCTCGATGTCGTTCGCGAACGTGCCGAAGTTGGTGACGAACATGTTGAGGTTGTTGATGTCCACGCGTCGCGCCTGACTGAGTCCAGCCGTCCGGGCATCTCGCTCGATCCGGGCCGGGAACACGCCGCGCCGAGGCACGGAGCCGGAGCGAGGCGCGCTCCCAGAGGCCGGGGCCCCTTCCGCCAGGGCCGGGAGCATCGCGACGAGGACTGCGAGGGCGAGCCCATGCAATCGGATCTTCATCACAGACCTCCTGGAGCCGGCGGTGCGTTTCATCGCTAGAAGCTCGCGCGCAGTCCGAAGCGGACCAGGCGCGGATTGGTGAAGAAGTTGGGGTTGTCGGAAGCCAGGCTGTAGAGAGACTGTCCCTTGTCGCCATTCTTGGCCAGGAACGCCTGCCCGTCGGCGGTGTCCAGCCAGTTGGTCGACGTGGGGGTCCCGGTCGAGGTGTACACCGTGACCGCGTTGCGGGCATTGAGGACGTTGAGCCCCCAGATGAACGCCTGCACGCCGATCCCGGAGATGGCGAAGTCCCGGGTGGCCTTGACGTCGAGGCTGATCGTCCAGGGCCCGTAGCGGGAATTCACCGGGCCGCTGGGCTCGGAGAACGGGCTGGCAAGCGTGACTTCGTTGAAGACCTTCGTCGGCGTGTAGGGCGTCCCACTGGCGATGTTGAGCAGCCCGTTGATCCCGAGGTTCTCGAGGAGCCTCTTGCCCGCCCAAGCGGGGCCTTCACCCTTGCCGAGGTGGAAATCCAGGTTCATCGAGAGCTTGTGACGCTGGTCGAAGTCGAGCGCTGCCGTCTGCTTCGGCGTCTGGGTACCTGTCCAGGCGATATTCCGCTGCGTCTGGGAGACCGATCCGGTGCCCTCCGCGAACGAGAGGCTGTACGAGAGGTTGCCCGACAGATGGTGGATCGGGCGCAGCGCCACACCCAGATCGAGCCCCTTGATGGTGGCGAAGTCCCGGTTCCGGTAGGAGGCGAAGCTCTTGGGTGACGATCCGATCTGGACGATCTCCACCAGGTCCTTCACGTCCTTGTAGTAGGCCGTGGCGTCCAAGCGCGCGTGCTCGCCGAACTGACGCTGCACGCCCACTTCGTAGGCTGTGGTCCGCTCCGGGCGCAGGTTCGGGTTGCCGAAACCCACGAAATAACCGCCGGTCTTGATCTTGTACTCGAGGAACCGGTACGAGACGTACAGGTCCTGGAGGTTCGGCTGCTGGTAGAACTGCCCATAGTTGAAGCGCAGCACCGTCTTCTCGTCCACCGGGAAGGCGACGCCGAGCCGCGGCGAGATACGCGCGTAGGTCTTGTTGGTCTGGAGGTCCGGACTCCCCAGCGCGTTCGGATTGTTGAGCGTGTCGCCCGGGGTGCCGAGCGGGTAGCGCTCGCTGGCGAGCGCCGGCGTGTCCACGTTGATGTGGTCGAATCGAAGGCCGCCGTTCACGATCACGCCCGCGCGCTCGTACTTGTCCTGGCCGTAGAGCGACCAGGTCTTGGGGCGTTTCGGGCCGTCCCTTCCGCTGTCCTGCTCCTCGAGGTGCGCGACCCCGTTGGCGTCCAACCGGATGCGATAGCCGTAGCCGTCCCAGTTGGTGGTGTCGGGATTGGGGCCGCCCAGGCTAGTCGGGAAGAAGTGCTCGAACAGGCGCAGCTTGTGGACCTGGAAGTCGGCGCCCCCCTTCAACTGGTGGAAGGGCCCGACCTGGGACGTCATGCTGCCCTCGAAGCCCCAGTACGACGAGCGACGCTGGAGGTAGTCGTCCACCACGTGCCCCGGCTTGTAGAACAGCGGCAAGGCCGGGTCGTAGAGCGGATTCCCGCCGGCGGAATAGTAGGCCCCGAGATCGTCGAACAGGACCCCGTCCCCGCGCTTGCGGAGGGTCTCGAAGTAATTGACGCTGGCGTTCGCGAAGGTCCTGGGGCTGAACACGTGGTTGAAACTGCCGAAGTAGGTCGCATTGCGGTCGGCGTAGCGCGGCGCATGGGCCAGGTTGAACAGATAGATGTGTGAGTACTGCTGCCAGTTATCGGTGGACCCCAGGCCGCCGATCTTCAGCTGATCGCGCTGGCCGAGCTGCCACGCCAGCTTGCCCTGGAAGGTGTAGCCGCCCGAGCTGTTGGCGGGCTTGTGGTCAGGGTCCAGATTCAGCGACTTCAACTCGTCCTGGTACTCGGGCGACAGGCTCGAGGGCGAACGATCGCGCTGCCAGCGCCGCTCGCCGGAGAGGTAGAAGGTCACATCGCTGTGGCCGGGGATCGCGGGCCCGCCCAAGGAGAAATCGTAGATGTTGTAGTCGGTCTTGGGCGACTTGATCCAGTTGCCGGCGAGCGCGTCGGTCACTCCCTCGACGGCGCCGTGGTACTTATCCCCTCCCTCGCGGGTGATCACGTTCACGGCGCCCGACATGATCCGCCCGTATTCCGGGGCGAAGCCGCCGGTCATCAGCACGACCTCCTGGATCGCGTTGTTGCTGATGGCGGTGCTGGAGGTTCCGGTGAGCGGGTCCTGCTGCGAGAACCCATCCACGTAGTAAGCCGTCTCGTTGGGACGGCCGCCCCGGATGATGAGGGTCGGCGCGTTCTGGGCCTCGTTGTCGATGTTGAGTTTGAAGTTCACGACCCCGGTCTGCTGGGCCGCCGCGTCGCGATAGCCGCGCGTCGGCAGCTTCTGCACGTCGGCGGCACTCAGGAAGCGCGTGGTCCCGGTCGCGTCCTTCTGGAGCAGGGGGCGCTCGGCTTCGACCTTGACCTCGCCCAGCTGCAGGGCCTCGGTCTTGAGACCGATGTTCAGCTCGGTGGTGAAATCCGGCGTGATGACCACGTGCGCGGCCGAGAACGCTCCGTACCCCATCATGTTCGCGCGGATCAGGTACTCCCCGGCGGGGATCCCGAGCATCACATACGTCCCCTCGTCATCGGAGAGCGCGCCGATGCGCAGTCCCTCGATGCGGATGTTCGCGCCCACGACCGGCTTCCCCTTCTCGTCGGTGACCTTCCCGGTCAGCTTGCCGGTCGTCCCGGCCTGGACGACGGGGGCCAGGGCGACGAGGCCCAAGAACAACGCGGCGGCGATAGCCCAGATCGATCTGCGATACATGGGGACTGCTCCTTTCCGGAGTGCGGAGACCCCGTCACGCCGACCGGAGGTCGTGGCGAAGGCAGGGCCGGTTCCTGTGAAAGGGGGGATCAACGACTGGCGGGCATTGCGCACGCGATTGCATCCTCTCCTTTCCCCCGACGTGGGGGCGCCTTCCGTTGGCATGGAGCGTCGAGGAGCTCGACTTGATGTGAACGAAGGCTAGGTCTCAGTCAAGCCTGTTGTCAATCCAGTCAATTCCTTAGGGGAGCGAACGGCGCCGGCTTCGGGCAGGGGCCAAGGCAGTCGGGAGCCCTAGGGGGCTCGACCGGGGGCCGGAGGGGGCCCCAAGGGCTCGACCTGGGGCCCGAGAGGGCAAGGGGGCTCCTCCGCCTCAGGAAAGCCGGGGGGCCTCGACCGGGGGGCCCCGGGGCCCCAGAGAAGGCCGCGAGGGGGGCCTTGCGGCCCCCCTCGGCGGTTGCTGCCTGCGCTTGCCTCAGCTCACCACGGATAGGTCGCGGTGACCTTCGGGAAGATGTTCCCGGTGGTGTTGCCGCTGATGAAGTGCGGCAGGTTGTGCGGGAAGTTGTCGTTCAGGATGGCGTCGATCTGCAGGTTGCCGAACTTGACGCCCGCGCCCAGGTTCATGTTGAACGTGTTGGCCGCGGTGCCGTCGTTGCCCGTGATCTTGGTCGAGTTGGGGACCGTGTTGTCCTTGTCCTCGAAGGTGTACCAGGCGCCCTTGTTGGCGCCGAAGCGCACCGTCAGCCACGAGTTGAGGTGGGTCTCCAGGGCCGCGAACACCTGAGGCGCGAACGTCTCGGTGAACACGGTGGCCTGGTTCCCGACCTCGAACGTGTTCCGGGCGAACGTGACGCCGAGCACGAACAGGTCGTTGGAGCCCAGCGCCCAGTTACCCGCGGCGCCGACCTGCCAGCCCTTGAGCGTGTTCTGCACCACCACGGCCCCGGCCTTGGTCGACAGGTCGTACGAGTACCACTTGAACACCGGCACCACCATCACGTTCGGCTGCCACTGCCACATGGCACGGGCGGCGAACTGATACGTGGTCGGCGAATCCTCCTCGGCCAGCACCGTCCCGGTGGTGTCCTCGAGCGAGAACGTCCGGCTCTGGTACAGGAAGTTGGTCTCGACGTTGGTCGTCGGGCTCATTTCGAAGCCCACGCCGCCACCGATACCGAGGACATTGCGGTGGAAGTTGGCGTCGGTCGCCGTGGCGCCGGCGATGTCGTCGAACTTCTCCGTGCCGATGGCCCCATTGGCGCCGCCGGTGAACTCGCGCTTGCCGTAGGAACGGTTGAGCCGCAGGCCGAAGCTCTTGGTGCCGAACTTCTTGGCCCACATGACGTCGAACGACTCCATGGCGTTGGTGTTCGGATCGGAAGCATTCGACCCGGTCGCGCCACTGCTCGACGCATCACCCTGGCCCAGTTCCGGGGTCTGCTCACGCACGTGGATCGACCACACCCCCAGACGGCCGTCCCACAGGTTGCCCAGGACGGCACCGACACCGCGATCGGCGGTCTCGTTGATGGGGACGGGCGCCCGACCCAGCTCGCCGTAGACCAGGTTGCCGACATTGGCCACCGACGAGGTGTAGGTGAAGATGCTCGAATAATCCTTAATGTAATCGCCCTGCAGGGCCATGCCCTCGACGCGTGACGTCTGCGCCGAAGCCACGACCGGGAGCGCGAGCGCCAAGGCCGCGCTGAGGGCGAGAAGCGTATTACGACGGTTCATCATGAGTTACTGCCTCCTTTAAGAGTTAGAGCTTCGAAGCCACGATGCAGGATCAAGCCGGAGAGCGTGGCCTGCGGACTACAACGCGGTTTCTCTCGGAGCCCCACCTCCTTTCCTTGGCTTGCCGTCTGAACGGCTGGATACGCATGACAATGGCTCCATCACTTCCATGGGATGGAGCTCACGAAGTAAGTCCAGGACCACACCTCCTAGTCCTAGGAAGGATCCTGGCGAACGCCCACGGCAGACTAGAGAGCGCGGGGAAAGCCTGTCAATAGGGAATATCGGGGAGCCTGAGGGGCGCTAGCGGAGGCCCCTCCCGGGGGCCTGGCGGGGCCTGCGGAAGCCTCGGAACTGCCTGCCTAAGCATCCGTCATACAATGGGTTACCTGGCTCGATGCTGTTGATCCTGACCGTCCCGCGAGCATGGGCGTAGTAGCCGCCGCCGAGCAGGATGGCCACGTGGGCGGCGGGCGCCGAGGCGGGCCCGAAGAAGGCGAGATCCCCCACCCGGAGCCGCTCCCCCGCGGCGAGCGGACGGGTCGTCCGCTCCTGATCGGCCGCGTCGCGCGGCAACCGGCAGCCCTGCTCGGCGAGGAGCAGCTGGACCAGCCCCGAGCAGTCGAGGCCCGCGGGGGTGCGGCCCCCCCAGAGGTACGGGATGCCGAGGAGATCGCGAACCCGGTCCGCCAGGGCCGGCCCCCGCCGCCGCCCGACCGCCAGCGCGTCCCGGTCGGCCCAGCCACGCCGGCCGTCCGGGAGCTCGACCCGGCGATGGCGGCCGCGCGAGCGGCCGGGGATGACCCGGTCCCCCCACACGAGCGGACTCACCAGCGCCCCGCCGCCGGGCTGGCTCCGCGCCTCCACCCAGGGCCGCGTAACCCGCGCGGTCGCGAGCCGCCGCCACGATGCGGCGCGCCTCGCCCCCACCTGGACTAGGCCCCAGGCCCGCACCCAACCCTCGTAGCCGTCGCCCTGGTTGCGCACCCGGACCCAGCGGCCTCCCAGGGCCCGGCCGCGCACCCGGACGACCTCGCCGAGCAGGAGCTGACTGCGCATCTCGCTGCGATGGGAGGCCCGGCGCCGGACGTCCAGCGACGCCAGGGCGACGACCCCGTGGGACGGGCGCGCGACGGTCATTCGACCGAGGGGTTGAGCAGGGTGAAGCGGCCGAATCCCTCGCGGTCGGCGAACACGAAGCGGCGGTAGGGCTGGTTGTAGTACCAGATCTCGAGCTGCGCCGAGGTCGAGCTGGCCGGCCGGTTCTCGATCTGGTCGGCCGGGCCGAACTTGATGTAGATCCGGCCCATGTCGGACCGCCACCCGGGCCCGAATCCCTGGAAATGGTGCTCGGCGTACCGCACGCGGCGGAAGAACTCGAGCTGCACCTCGTTGCGGGGCGTCTCCGGCGTCAGGTCACGCCGTCGCCAGAACTCGTCCCAGCCGCGGGCCTGCTGGTCGGCCGGCAGGGAGCGCAGCCAGTCCAGCTCCTCGGGCGAGGCGATGTAGGCCAGCGGTTCCAGCATGCGCTCGAACTCGCGCCCCCGCGGCGGTCCGCTCTCGTCCACGTCGAAGGAGCGTTCGACGCGCCAGTGGGACTTCCCCTCCACCAGCTCGACCTCGAACACGTAGCTGCCGAGGAACAGCTCGGCACCGCTGGGCTGGATCACCACCGGCTCGCCGGAGGCGGCCAGCGAGACCTCGCGGGTGCCGTTCACCAGGATCTGCCCGTCCTCGTCACGGATACGGTACTGGAGGGGATAGCGACGGGGCCAGGGCCCGGGGCGCCGGTCGAACAGCGACGCGCGCACCCCCAGGTGCTCCACCTCGGCGCCGAAGCGCCGGGTGGCGACCGGATGGAACCCCGACAGGCTGTCGACCACCCCCAGCTCCAGATCGGCGAAGCCCACCGGCAGGCGGGAGTAGTCGGGCACGTCGAACTTCTGCTCGACGCTCGCGGACTCGTCGGAGTCGAGGTCCCGCACCGTGATGCGCGCCCGGCAGGGCCCGGGCGGCACGCTGAAGGTGCGCTTCTCCAGCACCACGGCATTGGCGCCGCGGGTGGCATTCATGTCCGCGACCACCAGCCGGCGGTCCCAGGAGTCGCCCGGCACCACGGCCTGCCTCTTCGACTCGAACACCACCGCGAACTCGACGCCGGCGCCGAGGCGGCGCCCGCTGGGGGCCGCGTCGAGCTGGATCCACTCCAGCTCCTGGTAGGGGACGGTGATGGAGACCGAGAGCCCCGGGTGCTGGTCCCGGTCGAGCGAGACCGCCAGGTCGACGGTGAAGATGGGAGGCCGGTCGCTGCGCAGCGGCTCCAGGTCGAGGGCCCGCGCCGCAGACGCACCCCACGCGGTCGCGAGGGCCACCAGCAAGGCTGTGGGGATGGCGGATCGCAGGGCGGGAGACACGGGTAACCCACGCTAGCACACGCGCGGGAGGTCGCGAAAGCTTGGCACCGGATGGCGCGCCGGATGGTGCGCCGGATGGTGCGTCGGATGGTGCGTCGGAGGGTGCGCCAGATGGTGCGTCGGAGGGTGCGCCGGATGCTCCGCGGCGGCCTTGGGCCGGCGGCGGCCGCCGCTCGCCGCGGGAAGGGATCGTCAGGTCGGTGGCTCTTCCCAAGCCGCGGCGGGGAGTTCGGACATTGCGCTTGACCGTGCCGGTCGGAGCCCCGATAGTTGATGCGGGCGTGACCTCGCCCGCCGGGCACCGGAGTCTTGTGCTGAGCCCTTCGCGTCTCACGATCCGCGCCGCCGCCCTCACCCTCCTCTGGGTCGCCGCCCTGGCGACGCCGGCTGGAGCGGTCATGCCCACGCGGCTCGGGACGGTCCCCGCCGAGGTCTCCCAGGCGATCGCCGACGGACGCTTCACGCTTCCGTCCCGGAGCGGACGGCTGTCGACCACCGCGACCCAGACCGTCTGGAACGTCCCGGTCATCCTGGTGGCCTTCGCCGACCAGCCGTTCAGCACCAACCTCTACGGTGGCGCCACGGCTGGGCAGTACTTCGAGCGGCAGCTCTTCGACACCACCGGCACCACGCCGACCGGTTCGGTGTTCGACTACTACCAGTGGGCGTCGGGCCAGCGCGTCCGCGTGGTGGGCAAGGTCGTCGCGGCGGTGACGCTCCCGAACCCCAAGGACTACTACGCCAACAACAATTGGGGGCTCGGCTTCCAGCCCCCCCGGAACGCGTACGGATTGGCGACGGCCGCGCTCCAGCTGGCCGACCCGCTCGTGGACTGGCGGCCCTACGACCAGGACCACGACGGGTACGTCGACGTGGTCTGGTTCCTCCATTCCGGGTACGGCGCCGAGGCCCCGCCGGTTCTGAGGTCGAACCTGTGGTCGGCGACCTCGCGCCTCAGTTCCTGGCCATCGGGCGAGCGATATCAGACGCTGACCACGGTGCCGGGGGCGCCGTCGCTGAGGATGAGCGTCGACCGGATCTCCATGGTCCCCGAACTGTCCGCGGTCCGACCCGGGGTGCCGTCCGAGATCGGCGTCTACTGCCACGAGTTCGGCCACACGCTCGGCCTGCCGGATCTCTACGACACCAGCTTCCAGGGCGGCGGCCAGAACGCCGGGCCCGGCAACTGGAACCTGATGGCGACGGGCGGCTACGGGACGGATGGCGGCTCACCCGAGTATCCGGCGAGCCTGGGCGCGTGGTCGCTGCTCTACCTCGGCTGGCGGCAGACGTTCCGGCCGACGACCGACACGGTGCTGGTCCAGACGCCGCTGGCCCACGGCGGCCCGATCGTGGAGTTCTGGTTCCAGGGCGAGTCGAATCCCGAGCACTTCCTGATCGAGAACCGGCGGCGCGAGGGCTTCGACCGCAACATCCCCGCCGAGGGACTGCTCGTCTACCACGTCAACGAGGATGTCATCGCGTCGGGCATGGCGGCCAACCGGGTCAACGCCGGCGTCGTGCCGGGGCTGCAGATCGTGGAGGCCGATGGCCAGTACGACATCCCGGCCGGGCGCAACCGCGGCGACGACCGGGACCCGTTCCCGGGGCTCCTCGAGCGCACGCAGATCGATGACGGCACCAGCCCCAACACGCGCACCTTCTCCGGCGGGCTCACCGGCATCGCCATGCGCGAGATCACGCCAATCGGCGACGACGTGCGCTACCGTTTGCGGGTGCGCCCGGCGGGATGGCAGCCGGCGGTGCGCGCGGCCACGCCCGGCCCCTACAAGGGGATCCTGCCCGCGAGCCTCGCGAACCGACTGGTGCGGTTTCCCGACCGGTCGCTGGCGATGATCTCCGACGAGTTGGTGGCGGGCCGCCCGCAGGTGATGCTGCGAACGCGCGCGCCGCAAGCTGCCTGG
>VBPB01000374.1 GCA_005893365.1 Candidatus Eiseniibacteriota bacterium | reverse complement strand
CGGTAGAACCCCGACAGCAGCTCGACTCGGGACCACAGCGAGACGAACGAGGCGCCGTGGAGCTTGCCGAGGACGAGGTAGTCGTCCGTCATCAACGGCAGCCCCAGCGCACCGGGATACTGGGTGGCGAGGAAGCCGGCGAGGGCCACGGCCAGGCACGCCGGCGCGATCCAGCCGCGCGTGCCGGTCGGGGGCGGCGCCCCGACGGGAACCGGCGCGGGGGCGGGGGCCCGTCTCATCCCAGCGCCTCGCCGCGGGTCAGAACGAGTAGAGCGCGTTGACCAGCACGGTCGGCTGGGTCCGGGTGAGCCCCGGCGGGTCGTCGAAGACCCGCTGGTTCGAGCGGTCCACGCGCAGATCGGCGCGCAGGAGCAGGTGCGGGCTCAGGCGGTGCTCCGGCGTCAGCGTGAACTCGCGGATCCGCTGGGGCACGCCGGTCCGCACGCCGTCCCCGTCCGAGAAGCTCTCGACGCGCACCGACAGCGCGCAGCGCTCGGTCAGGACCATCCGGGCATAGCCGGCGGCCCCGCTCCAGCCGCCGTCCTGCCCGGGACCGACGGCGTTCGCCTCGGTGCCGAAGTCGGCGTTGGCGCCCAGCGTGAGGCGCGAGGTCGCCTTGTAGATCGCGACCAGGTCCAGCAGGTCGCGGCGGTCGTGGTTGTTGCCGTTGCGCTCGGGGCCGGTCATCCCGCTCACCGCGAGCGTGAGGGCCGGGCGCGGCGTCACGGTCAGCTGGGCGCCCAGCGACTTCGCGCGGTTGTTGTCGCGCGCGACGTCCCAGCCGTTGACCAGCATGACCATGCCGCTGACCCGCGGCGAGAAGGCGCCCGAGGCGCGCAGGCCGACGTGCGTGAACGGGATCGCGAAGCCGAACAGGAGCGAGCGCGTGGCGTGGTCGTTCCAGCCGTCGTAGCCGTCGATCACCTCGTAGCCGTGGCCGGTGATGAACTTGCCGGCGTCGAGCCTCAGCCCGGAGCCGAGCGGCGCCACGTAGCTCAAGAACGCCTGGTGGACGTCGAGGTCGCCCGCGGTGCCCGCGGCATCGCGGAACAGGCCGGCCGCGGCGGTGACCCGCGGCACCGAGCTGCCGACCGTCAGGTCGACCCGGAAGCCGGCGTCGCGCGCCTTCGCCGCCGGCTTCTGCGCCACCAGCTCGAACTCGTCGAGCTTGAAGGTGTTGTCGTCGAAGTCGAACACGCGGAACTGATTGGTGCCCGAGGCCGGGCGATTGAAGTTGTAGGAGTACGAGGTCGAGAGGAAGCCGTCGAGCGTGACCTCGTCGATCCAGGCGGGATGGCTACTCGGGGCGGCGGCGCACGGCCGGGGTGTTCCCAGGCACGCCCCGGCCAGCAGGCCGATCAGGAGCCCGCGCGCGGCGCGCGCCCCGACGCCCCGCATCAGATGGCCTCCACGTAGGCGGTCTCGCCGTGGAGCGACTCGTCGAGGCCCATCTGCTCGTCCGCCTCCTTCACCTTGACCGGCGTCACCCGGTCGATCAGCCACAGCATGCCGAGCGTGAAGACGAACGCCCACACCGACGACAGCAGCACCGCGGCGCACTGGCGGACGAAGAACGTGGGATTGCCCGCCAGCAGCCCGTCGGCGCCGGCCGGGTTGTAGGCCTTGGTGGCGAGGATGCCCAGCATGACGATGCCGAGGAATCCGCCGACGCCATGCACGCCCCACA
>VBPB01000377.1 GCA_005893365.1 Candidatus Eiseniibacteriota bacterium | reverse complement strand
GCACGGCTTCGTCGTCGTGCGCCCCGCCGCCTTCGGTCCCGCGGCGGGCCATCACCCAGCGCAGCGTCGCCGCCTTAGGATGCATCACCAGCCGGCGGATGAACGCGCGCGAGAACGGGTCCAGCCCCTCGCTGTCGTCGAGCAGCACCAGCGGCGCGGCGGCGCCGGCATCGGCATCCGCCGGGCGCGTCCAGTCGGCGGCCGCGTCGGCGAGCGCCGAGAGCTCGGTCTCGGCGAGCGCTCCGTCGGCCCCCGCGATCGCCGCGCGCGTGGCGGGGTCCAGC
This sequence comes from Candidatus Eiseniibacteriota bacterium, assembly GCA_005893365.1. Lineage (GTDB taxonomy): Bacteria > Eisenbacteria > RBG-16-71-46 > RBG-16-71-46 > RBG-16-71-46 > WS-11. The sequence continues at coordinate 2,283 of VBPB01000377.1, read as the reverse complement.
GTCGCGAGGGCGGCGACGTCCGCGCCCGCCTCGGCGGCCCAGCGACGCAGCAACGCCAGGGCGGCGCCCCCGCGGGCCGAGAACGCGCCGCATGCCAGGCGGGCCACGCGCCGGCCATCGAGCGCCGCGCGCGAGGCCAGCTCGCCCAGCAGCGCCGACTTGCCCGCCCCCGCGTCGCCGGAGACGACCATCACCCGCGCACGGTTCTCACCCGCGCGCGCCCAGTGCTCGAGCCGGGCCAGCTCCTTCTCGCGCCCCACGACCACCACCGAGCGCAGGCGTTCGGCCAGCGGCCTGCGGGCCGCCGGATGCATGCGCTCCAGCTCGAGCCGCACCTCGCGCGCGTCGCGCGGCCGGTGCGCGGGGTCGGGCGCCATCATCCGCAGCACGAGCTGCGTGAGGGCGGCGGGCGTGCCCGCCTCCTCGAGCGGCTGGGCGGGCGGCGGGCCCGACTGCTGGCGGCGGAGCAGCGACGAGAGGTCGTCCGCCTCGAACGCCGGCCGCGAGGCCGCGAGCGCGAACAGCGTGGCGCCGAGCCCGTACAGGTCGGAGGCGTGCGACGGCCGCTCGCCGCGCACGGTCTCGGGCGCGGCATAGCCCGGCGTGCCGCGATGGCTCCGCTCGTCGCGGCCCAGCACCGCCGCCAGGCCGAAGTCGAGCAGGCGCACGCCCAGCGGCCGATCGCCCGGCTCGGCGCCCGGCAGCACGAGCAGGTTGGACGGCTTGAGGTCGCCGTGGATGACGCCCGCGGCGTGCAGGGCCTCGAGCCCGTGCGCGACCTGGGCGGCGACGAAGAACAACGCGGCCCAGTCGCCGCGCGCGAGCGCCCGGTCGGAGGGAACACCGGGCACGTACTCCATCGTGTAGTAGGGCACCCCGTCCGACGAGAAGCCCAGCTCGTGGACGGCGACCACGGCCGGGTGGCGCAGGCGCGTGACCGCCTCGAACTCGCGCCGCGTCAGCTCCGAGGCAGGCAGCGCCGAGCCGGGCTTGAGGCGCTTGAGGGCGCACTCGGTCCCGGTCGTCAAATCGCGGGCGAGGAACACCTCGCCCATGCCCCCCGCGCCGAGCCGCCGCAGCAGGACGTAGCGGCCGGCGATGCGCTCGCTCATGGCTTGGCTCCGACGGCGTCCGGGCCGTCCACGATGCCCATCTCGCGCGTGACGCCCGCGCGCACCCATCCGGCCGGTACCGCGCCCAGGCGCAGCACGGCGTCGTTGAAGGCCCGCAGCCGGAAGCCCGGGCCCAGCGCCCGCCGGACCTCGTCGCGGAGGTCCAGGAGCTGCCGCGCCGCGTCAGTGTAGCCCATGATGGCGGGGTCGGTGATCGCTGTTCGCGTCTCGCGCGCGGCGTCCTCGGGGTCGAGCAGGCACCGTTCCTCGAGCATGGCCCGCGCCTGATCCGAGGTCATCGCACCCGCGTGGATGGCGAGTGCCGCGTAGGACCGGCCGGCGAAGCGCAGGGCGCGGGCGGCCTCCGCCAGCCGGTAGCCGGGGTCCCCGGCGCCGTACCCCTCGTCCAGCATCATCGGCTCGCAGTACTCGCCCCACCCCTCGGCGGACCACATGCTGAGCAGGGCGCGGCGCAGCCGCAACGGCCCCGCGCGCAGCACGATGGCGCGCAGGCCCAGGCCGGGCAGCCCGTCGTGCATCGCGCTCAGCTCGGCCCCGTGGCGGGCGAACCGGGCCAGATGGGCCTGGCGATGGGCCTCGTCCCACGCCGGATCCGGCCGCGTCACCTCCAGCCACGCGCGTGCCCCGCGCACCTCCCACGGCCCCGCGGCGTCCAGTCCGGTGAGGGCGAGCAGGCCCCGGAACTCCGGCGCCTCGCGCACCTCGATCTCGTCGCGGCGCGGCAGCGTCACGATGGCGTGGCCGCGCAGGAAGTCGCGCACGCTCTCGAGGCGGCGGTCCATGTAGGGGACGAAATCGTTGGCGTCGGGCCGCTCGGTGGCGAGGGCTTCCAGCGCCGCGCGTGTGCCGTCGGCTCGGGACGCGGCCGCGAGCGAGTCGAGGGCTGCGCGCCGCTCGTCCACCAACGCGCGCGCCCGGGCGAGCAGGGAGTCGGCCGGCGGGACCGCCGTCCGTCCCTCCCCGAGCGGATCGTCGAGCCGTTCGAGGCCGATCAGCCGCGCGCAGGCCTCGGGCCCGACCGCGAGCGGGCCGGTCGAGGCCGGCAGCAGGTCCTCGCGCAGGTAGCGCAGGAAGTCCTCGGTGGCGCGCACCGCCGCGGTGTCCGCTTGGGCCAGATCGGCCTGCGTCCGCGCGTCGCGACAGGCGATGG
>VBPB01000011.1 GCA_005893365.1 Candidatus Eiseniibacteriota bacterium | reverse complement strand
GGCGGGCGTGCCCGGCTTGTACTGCTTGAGGATGCCGATGATGTCGAACACGCTCGGGGTCGGCGGGAAGGTGCCCGGGATGAAGACGCCGGTCGTGCCGGTCGCGTCGGTGATGGTCGAGTTCACCGAGTTGTAGGAGACGCCGTTCACCCGCACCAGCCGCCCCTCGTTGGGCTCGGTGTAGTCCGGGTGGAACGTGGCGTTCACATTGGCGCAGGTCAGGACCATGGGGTCCGGGATCGGCCGCCCGCTGGCGACCACCTGGACCAGCGAGAAGTCGGGCTGGAGTTCCGTGAGGCCGCGGAACTGGACGATCGACCCGGTCACGATCAGGCTGTCTCCGGCCGAGATGGCGATCGGGGGCGCGCCGAACATGAACAGGTCGATCCCGCCTGTCCCGTCCTGGACGTAGATGTCCGTGTTCGTGCCGCTCCAGTTCACGGTGACGGTGCCGCTCACCGTGGCTTCGGCGCCGACCCCATAGGGGGCCGTCGGCACCCCCGAGGCGTCGTTCACGTGGACCGTCACGATGGGCACGAGCTTGAGCACGCGTACCTGCGGCTGCCGCACCACCTGCGTCAGCGTCCCGGCGGCGACGGCGGTCTTGAGGGTGAAGGTCGTGGTGCCGTTGGACGCCGGGGAGGTGAGGTTCGCGACCGTGATGAGCCCGCTGTCGGCGGCGGTGACGGCGGCGCCGGTGACGAACAAGGTGTCGTCCAGGATCGACACGCTGGCGCCAGCGAAGGCCGTGCCCGACAGCGCGACATCCCCGAGCGAATGCGACCACGTCCAGGTCGAGGGGATCACCACCGACGCGCTGGCCAGGGTGTAGGCGTCGTCCTGTGCGACCCCGATCGCCAGCGCGGGGACGGCATAGCCGGCATACACCGGCGTGGGCGCCGCCCGCCCGCGGCCGGTCCCGTTGCCCCCCGAGGCGAACGCGGGCTCGGGCGAGCTCAGGGTGTTCTGCGGGTTGCGGCCGCCGGTCTGGAGCACGAAGTCGCTGCCGTTGTTGTCCGTGTCCTGGCCGTTGCCGGCGAACTGCTCCGCGCCGCCGGTCCCGAGCGTGGCGGCGGTGGACCCCGCGCTCGCCTTGCGCTCGATGCTGGCCGAGGCGGTGGGCTTGGGCGCGGCCGCGCCGCCCTCGGGCGCATTCGCGAGGCCCCAACCCACCCGGTCGATCTCGACCGCCGACGCGTTCAGGATGCGCACGTGGCCGTCGTCCGAGATGCCGGTCGAGCCCCAGGCGCGGTCGGCGGTGACCGAACCCGTGTAGCCGGTGTTGGTGATCAGGTAGAACCCGTGGGGCGCGATCGTGGCGCCGGCGGGCATCGTGGTGTAGTCGGAGAAGCTCGCTCCGGTCTGAGACTTGTACTGGAGCTTCCAGCCCGAGATGTCCACCGAGCTCAGCGTGGGGTTGTAGAGCTCCACGAACTCATCGGTCGCGCTGGACGCGCCACGGCTCGCGACCTCGCTGATGACGATGTGGTTGGCGACGGCCCAGGCCGCCGGGATGGCCGGTGGCGCGAGAGCGGCGGCCGCCGAGACGGCCAGCAGACAGACGATGCAGCGCGCGATGCGCATGGGGACTCCAGGACAGGATGTGATGGATGGGAGGTGCGGTCGGCCTCAAGCGTACCAGACCTGGCCTCGAGGACCTGCCTGGGAACGCCCGTGGGGGCCCGGGGTCCGCACGGCGGGTCTGGGGTGCGCCCGCGGACCCTGGGGCGCACCGCCGCCCCGTGAGGGGCGAGGCGGCTGCGGCCCCGGCGCTTACGCGCTCGCGGCCTGGTCGGCGGCGGAGCCGTCCATCACCCAGCGGACGCCCTTCGAGCACGGGCAGGTGCCGCCGACGCGCTTGAGCTTGGGCATCTTCATGATGGCGTCCTTCACCGCCAGCGTCCCGGCGGCGACCCCGCGCAGCGCCTCGGCGTAGTTGCGCATGTCGCGGCTCGCCACGTAGCCCTCGTTGAGGTGGCGGGACAGGTAGCGCAGGTACTCCTCGGCGTCGGTGAAGGGCTCGCCGTCCACGCCCACCATGCTGAAGGCGGGCTCGCCCTTGCGGCGGAAGAAGCGGCGGTCGGGGGTGCGCAGCAGATCCTCGCGCCGCACGCCGTGGTGGGTGCCGCGGGCGCGCTCCAGCTCGGCGAGTGCCGCGTCGGCCTGCTCGGGCGCGTACGCCGGGAAGCGGGCGCGGATGAACCGCAGGTTGATGTCGCGGATCATCTTCTGCACTTCCTCGATGTACTGGTCCTGCGCCTCGCGGTTCTTGAGATCCTTGAATCCGAACTTCACGTTGGTCTCGCCGCCGCGCTCGTCGCCGAACATCTCGAGCGCGCGCGGGACCCACTTGTTGATGGCGTGCTGGATCGCGGTCATGGTGATGAACGGATCGCCCTGCGCGGCGCGCTGGGCCCAGCGCCGCATCGGGATGACGCCGGCGGCGAGGTGGAACGCCTCCTCGCGCAGCATCGGCGGCATGCTGTCGGCCATCGGCCGGTAGGCGCAGATGCGCTGCATCGTGAGCTGGTACTTGCCCACGCGGTCCACGATCGCGGCGAACGTGATGTTGTCGATGAACGAGTCGTAGTCCAGGTTGAACGCGTCGAGGACGTGGTTGCCCGTCTGCATCGACAGGATCTCCTCGACCATCTGCTCGCCGCTCACGCCGCGCGACACGTGGCTCCAGTCCTTGGAGAGCAGCAGGTGCAGCATCTGGTAGCCGTGGCGCAGCTCCTCGGCCATCACGCGCAGCACCCAGAAGCGGTCCTGGTCGTCGTCGGCGCGTTCCAACGTGCCGGCGTGCTGCTGGATGGAGCCGAACTCGGTCGAGGCCTGGGCCTTGATGATGGCCAGCAGGTGGGCGGCCTCCTCCTCGCTCAGCTGCTCGGGCTCGAGCCGCTTCTTCTCGCCCTTGTGCTCGCCGATCGCGATGGTGTCGGAGGTCCCGAGCTCCAGCTTGGCGCACAGGCAGAAACGCTCGTCGGTGGGGAAATACTTCTCCCACTGGTCGAGCAGCGTCTCGTAGTCCTTGAAATTGTGCCGCTGCCAGTGCTCGACGGCGCCGTGGTATTTCTTCTCGAGACTGATCGCTTCGACCTTCATCGCGACTCCGTCGGTTTCGCGTCCAACCGCATCTCGAGCGCCTCGAGCGGGGACGGGCTCAGGCCGAGCGCGCGCAGGAAGCCGGCGACGCCCTCGTCCTTCCGGTCCACCAGCGTGCGCACGCTGCGCGCCCCGCCGGCCTGGAAGTGGGCCACCATCGCGGCGAACATCTGCCGGCCGAGGTCCTTCCCGCGCTGGTCCGGGTCGATGCCGAAGCGCTCGATCCAACCGCTCGGCTCTTCGAGCCCGAACTCGCCGGCCCTGAGGTCGCCGAGCATGAAGCCGACCACCTTGCCGCCGGCCTCGGCCACCTGCGAGGCGCCGGGGTCGCGGCGCAGGTAGAAGCCCACCCGCTGCTCCCAGATCTCGGGACGGTAGATGCCGCTGATGCGCTCGTCGATGCGCACGATGGCGTCGATGTCCAGCTCGTCCAGCGGGCGGATGCGGGTTCCGGTCTCAGTTCCAGGCATCGGGGTCTCCGGGCGGCGTGCGTGCGAAATCGCCAGCAGATTAGCAGGTTTGGCGCGGTCGCGGCACCGCCGCCCAGGCGGCGCGACCGCGCCTCCACGCCGCGCGCGGCGAGCGCATGCCCCGCGCGCCCCGCGCGTTGACCGCGTCTGGAGCGGGTCCTATGCTGGCCTCGCGGCGCCCGATCCCCGGCGCGCCGCGGTGGGCCCGGTCGCCGCAGCGGCTTGGGCCCGCTGCCAAGGAGCCATGCGTCCGGACCACGACCCTTCCGGCGGCATCCCCCCGCACAGGTTGCTCGTCCTTCCGGCGGTCTTCATCCTGCTGGTGGCGGCGGTCCCATGGCTGGTCGGCTACTACGTGGACGGCGGCTGGCCGCACCGGCCCCGCGAGGTCGAAGGCGAGCTCACCGTCTCGGGGCTCACGCTGGTGCTGGGGTGGTGGATCATCACCCTCATCCGCCGCGAGCAGCGCTCCACCGCGCGCCACCTGGCCCAGCTCGAGCGGCTGACCCTCACCGACCCGCTGACCGGCCTCGGCAACCGCCGCGCGCTGGAGCGCGACCTGCCGCGGGCGCTCCAGCTCTCGCAGCGCATCGAGGTGCCGATCGCGCTGCTCTACATGGACATCGACAAGTTCAAGGACATCAACGACCACAGCGGGCACGCGGTGGGCGACGAGACGCTGCGCCTGCTGGGGGCGGTGCTGCGCACCTGCTCGCGCCTCGGCACCGACGTCGCCTACCGGGTGGGCGGGGACGAGTTCGTCATGACGCTGGTCTCCGACCGCGCGGGCGCCGAAGTCGTGGCCCAGCGGGCGGCGCAGGACTTCTTCCGCCGCTCGCCCCGGCATTCGACGCTGAGCTACGGCGTCGTGGTGTGGGACGGCAAGAGCAGTGCCGCCCTACTGCTCGACGAGGCCGACACGCGCATGTACCAGAGCCGGTTCGGGACGGCGTGGCGGCACGAGCCGGACTGGGTGCGCAGCCGCGAGACGTTGTAGGCGGCCGGACGCGCCTTCCGCCGGCCGAGCGAGTTCAGCGGGTCGCGCGCCCCGAACTCGAGGCGGCCTCGGTGCCGGCGCGGGCGAGGCGGTGCACCACCTCGAGCGCCCGCGAGTCGCCGTCCCACCAGGGCCAGCGCCAGCGCGGCGGCCGTTGGCCCGCGGCGTCGAACGACGCGGCGTCATCGGCTCCCGCCACGCGGTTCCAGACGCGGTGGCCGGGCTCGCCCCGCAGCGCGTCGGCGAAATCGGGATCCACCGCCTCGGCAGCCATCCAGGCGCCGTCGCGCGCGCCGGCCTCGGCGGCCACCGCGCGCCTCGCGCGATGCTGCTCCAGGTGGTGGGCGATCCAGCCGACCATCCGCGGCCTCAGGTCGGAGAGGACGTTGAAGCAGTCGTGGGCGCCCTTGGGGTAGTAAACCAGCTCGCGGTCGCAGCGCCCGTCCTCGAAGATCCGCCACGCCTCGGTGCCGGGCGTGATCAGGTCGCGTCCGCCGCCCGCGACCATCAGCGGGCAGCGCAGCTTGGGCAGCACGCCGGCCAGCGTGATGCGGTCCACCCAGGCGCCCATCTCGTGCTCCTCGATGCCGTAGAGGGCGGCCAGCTCGCGCCGCAGCGAGGCCAGCGTCACGTTCCAGTAGATGTCGACCGAGTAGGGCGGGCTCACCGCCGCCACCGCGCGCACGCGCGTGTCGTGGGTGGCCATGCGGATGGCCAGGTAGCCGCCCAGGCTCATGCCGAAGAACGCGACCGCGTCGGGGTCCAGCTCGGGCGTGGCCTCGATCTGGTTGAGGATGGCCACGCCCACCGGGCGCGGCTCGGCCACCATGGACATGCGCGGCCAGGTGGCGCCGAGTCCCGGGCCGTCGAAGGTGATGACCGCGACCCCGCGCGCGAGCAGCGCCTCGGCCCACCAGTGCATCTCTTCCTTGACCGCGTTGGTGCCGTTGAAGATCACCGCGACCGGCGCGGGACGCGGGCGGTCGGGCACCCGCAGGTAGCCCTGGAGCTGGTGGCGGCGGAACGGGACCGTGAAGGCCCTAGCCGGCGGGTCGAACAGGGGGGCGGACTGCGCGTAGGCGCGCACGCAGGCCTCGTGGAGCGCGCGCTTGCGCCCGATGTCGAGGAAGATCACGTACTGGGCGAAGTTGTAGGCGGCCGACGCGGCCAGGAAGTGGCGGGCGGCCTGGTCGGGGTGCTCAAGCGCCAGCGCGTCGCGGGCCCACTGCTCGTGCTCGCGTCCCAGGCTCTCCCACTCGTCCACCCACGCCTCGAGGCTGGTGATGCGCCCGAGGACGCGGTCGAGGTCGCGGGGCGACACGCCGGCGTTGGTGAACTGGAGCCGCGCCCAGTCGGGCATCTGCTGCGCGGCGCCCATCTTGAGACTCAGGCGCACGAAGCCCGGACGCAGGAGCTGGCTGCGCAGCAGATGGGGCGCGAGGAAATCCAGGCGTCCGCCCTTGACCGCCATCTCACACCCTCACGCCGGGGCCCGCGGGCTGAGCGGGGTGCCCGAAAGGGGACACAGTTGGCCGGTCCCCTGCGCGGGGCATGGGTCTCCGGCTCGGCCCACCCGTGGTGGATGCATCGCACATGCCACGAGCGCTACTCCTTTAGAGCGTCGACCGGCCCCTTGGTTTCTCAAGGACTTTTGCGAGTCGCGCCCGCCGCGCGGGCCCGGGCCCCACCCGTGCCGAACCGGCGCGGCCGCAAGAGCGTCCGTATGGCCGACACCCGATGCCCGGCGGGCCTGGCTCAGCGATCCGCGGCGAGGGCCTCGGCCACGGCCTGCCGGTAGGCCGCCCCGAGCCGTGCCGCCACCTCGCGGCCGGGCATCGGGTGCCCGTCCAGGGCCGCCACCGGGACCACCTCCTGCACCGAGTTGGTGAGGACCATCTCCGTCCCCGATCGCAGGGCGGCGAGCGACAGCGTCCGCTCGCGCGCCGGGAGGCCGAGCGCCGCGCAGCGCCGCAGCACGATCTCGCGGGTGATGCCCGGCAGGATGCCGGTCGAAAGCGGCGGCGTGATCACCTCGCCGCCGATCACCGCGAAGACGTTGCTCACCGCCCCTTCCAGCACCTCGCCGGCCTCGCTCACCAGCAGGGCCTCGTCCGCGCCCGCGACCCGGGCCTCCTCGCGCGCCAGGTGGTAGGGGAGCCGGCTCGTGGTCTTGTGCGCCCCGAGCGATCCCGGGGCGAACGGCCGCCGGGAGACGACGACCGTCGCCGCCCCCGCGCGCGTGCCGCGCCACAGGCGGCCGGCGAGCGGCTCGGCGTCGAGCCAGGCGCCGGTGCGGGTCGGGCGCCCGCCGGGGATCCCGCGCGTGACGGTGATGCGGACCACGGCGTCGCGCAGCCCTTGGGCGGCGAGCACCTGGTCCAGGGCCGCGCGCAGCGCCTGAGGCGAGGCGGGCACCGGGAAGCCCAGCACCGCCGCCGAGAGCACCAGCCGCTCCATGTGGCGCTCCCACAGCAACGGCCGCCCGTCATCGACGCGCAGCGTCTCGAACAGGCCCTCGCCGTCACGGGCGCCGCGGTCGAACAGCGAGAGGGTGGCCTCGCCGCCGCGGCACAGGCGGCCGTCGATCCAGACGGTGCGGTCGGGCGGCCGGGCCGCCCGTGCCGCCCGGGTCACGCGTGATCCGCCATCGCCGGTGCGAGTCGGATCGGACCGAGGACGCGCTCGAGCGCCAGGCGCAGCCCTTCGGCCTTGTCCAAGGTCTCTCGGTACTCGGCCTCGGCGTCGGAATCCGCGGTGATGCCGCCCCCGGCCGAGAAGTGCACCGCCTCGGGGGTCACCAGGGCGGTGCGGATGGCGATGTTCCAGTCCGCGTCGCCGTCCCAGTCGATGTAGCCGATGCTGCCGGTGTAGAGGTGGCGCCGCTTGGGCTCCAGGGATTCGATGATCTCCATCGCCCGGATCTTGGGGGCGCCGGTGATCGAGCCGCCGGGGAAGCAGGCGTGCAGCAGGTCGAAGGCATCACGGTCCGCGCGCAGGAGGCCGGTGATGGTCGAGGTCAAGTGGAACACCTGCGGGAAGGTCTCGAGCGCGCACAGCTCGTCCAGCTCGACCGAGCCGGTCTCGCACACCCGCCCCAGGTCGTTGCGCAGCACATCCACGATCATCACGTTCTCGGCCCGGTCCTTGGGGCTCTCCGACAGTTCCTCCCTAAGCCGCGCGTCCTCGGCGGCGTCGGCGCCGCGGGGGCGCGTGCCCTTGATCGGCCGGGTCTCGACCCGCCGCCCGCGCAGCTCGAGGAAGCGCTCCGGGCTGGCCGAGGCCAGCGCGTGGTCGGGAGCGCCCAGGAACGCCGCGTACGGCGCCGGGGAGTGGAGGTCGAGCGCTTCGGTGAGCGCCAGCGCCAGCGTGGTCGCATCGAGCGCCCCCACCGGGAGCGACCAGCGCTGCGAGAGGTTCGCCTGGAAGATGTCGCCGGCGCGGATGTGCTCCTTGACCCGTTCGACCGCCGCGCGGTAGCCGTCGGGCGTGAAGGTGGAGCGCGGATGGACGAGCTGCTCGCGGACCGCCGGGAGCCGCGCGGTGCTGCGCCGTCCGGCCGAGAGCAGGTCCACGAACATCGCCAGCCGATCGCGCGCCCGCCCGGCCCGGATGTCGCGCTCGAGCGGCATGCCGCTGGAGAAGAGCCAGCACTGGCGGGTCTCGTGGTCGAAGGCGCCGACCACGTCGTAGAAGGCGAGCATCACGTCGGGCAGGCCGAGGTCGTCCACGGCCAGCCCCGGCAGCCGCTCGAAGCGGCGCCCGAAGTCGTACGCCCAGTAACCCACCACGCCGCCCGTGAACGGGACCAGCGTGGGCCCCGGATCGCTGGCCAGCGTCTGCTCGTGCAGCGCGCGCCACATCGCGCGCGCGTCGTCGTAGTGCTCGCCGGCAAAGACCGCGAACGGGTCGGCGCCGAAGAACGACCAGCGCGCCCGGTCGCTGGAGGCCGCCGAGTGCAGCAGGAACGGATGCGGCAGCCACGTCAGCGAGCGCGCGGCGGCGAGCGGGTCGCCGATCTCGATCTCTTCGGCCAGCGGCAGCGCGGAATAGAACTCCATCCCATCAAGGTAGGTGCCGCGCGGCCATGTTTCAAGCGGCCGATGCCCTTGATAAACTCCCTGTTTGCGGCGGCGTCTGGCAGGGCCCCCTGCCGTCCCCTCACCGCCGCCCGCCACCAGGCCAGCAGGTGCGCATGTCGGTTCGGCCGTCCGGTTTCGTCGCACGGGGGCGCCGCCTCACCGTGGCGCCGCTGCTGGCGTTGGGTCTGCTCGCCCTGGCCGCCCCGCCGTGCCGGGCCTGGGTCGACGTCTTCGACCGCGGACCGGCGCTGATCGCCGGCAAGTACAACCTGCGGGTGAGCAACGCCGGCATCCTGGGCAACCCCTTCCCGGACCTCTCCTCCGACCCGTCGTTCGAGTACCCGAAGGGGAGCGGCCAGGAACTGCTGCACTACGCGGCGCTGTGGGTGGGGGCGATCGATCCGCTGGGGGGCCCGCGGGTCTCGGGCGGACCGCTGCTCGAGTTCCGGCCCACGCTGGCGCCGGAAGACACCGTGCGTGAGGCCTGGCATGGACGGTTCGGCAGCCTGCGCGGCGTGGACGACGACGGCGACGGGAAGATCGACGAGGAGCTGCTCAACGGCAAGGACGACGACGGGGACGGGGAGATCGACGAGGACTTGGGGCTGATCGGCCAGCAGATGCTGAGCGCCGACTACAGCGACGACCAGCCCGAGGCGGTGCACGTCTACCCGGACGGCGAGGTGCACCAGCCGCTGGGGCTCTCGGTCCACCAGGAAACCTACGCGTTCGCAGCACAAGGCTACGACGGGATCGCCGGCCTGCAGTTCACGATCACCAACCACGGCAGCACGACGCTGCACGAGGTGTACGTGGGGCTCTACTGCGACCTGGACGTGGACGAGCACGCCAAGCTGGCGGCCTACTCGAACGATGCGCTCACCCGCGTTGGGTTCACCC
>VBPB01000010.1 GCA_005893365.1 Candidatus Eiseniibacteriota bacterium | reverse complement strand
ACCCCCGCGCTAGACTGCGGCATGTGAGCGACGGACCGAGAGCAGGTGCGGAGATCTACGCGGGCGACAAGGATCGGGTCGCGGCGTTCCATGCCGCGGTACTCGGGTGGGAGACGGTGGCCGGTGACGACGAGCACGTGGTGCTCGAGTCGCCGGCGTTCCAGCTCGTGGTGCTCCGGCGGCCGGGCGCCGCGACAACGCTGGTCACCACTCCACCGATCCGGCGCGCGGATGTGGAGCCGCGGCTTACTGGGCGATCTCCATCTGGGAGCGGCTGGCCAGATGGAAGGCCGCAGCGTAGAAGGGGATCGCGGCCGTGAAGTCGTATCCCACCTGGACCGCGACGATGCTGCCGGGACGGTTGTTCGGCGTCCAGGTCACGGTGATCCCGAGGGGCGTGAGCCCCATGGCCCGCGAGCGCACGTAGGCCTGGATGTCGGCGGCCGACGCGACGCTGCCGCTTTCCGCGCCGCGCACGACCGCGTAGCGCACGCCGTCGCGGGCGGCGCTCGAGACGATGCTGTAGTCCCAGACCGCGCGGGAGAACTCCATGATGGCGAACACCAGCATCACGAACACGCCCAGGACGAGCGCGAACTCGATCAGCGAGTTGCCGGCCTGACTCCGACGGACCCGGGGTCCAGCCTCGGGGGAGGGGGGCGTGCGGCTCACGTCACTGCACCCTCATCTGCGCCGTCCGTGAGACCGTCACCGACTCGGGGAGCCCGGGATAGTGAACGAGCGATCGGAAGGTCGTCTGCACGGTCAGGCGCACGAAGACCTGCGGCCTGCCCTCGGTGCCGCAGTTGCCCGTGCTACAGTCGACGGCGGTGCCGTCCGAGCACTGGCACAGCCGGTCCGCGGAGGTGGTGATGGTCCCGATGTCATGGGCGGCATCCCGGGCGGCCTGCTCGATGCCGGCGAGGTCCATCGAGCGCGCGACGCTGGCTGCCCCGTACTGGACGCCGGCCCGGGCCGCCTGCGTGGCGGCCATGGCACAGTAGTAGACGCGTCCCAGGTCCATCCCCGCCAGCAGGAGCAGGAGCAGGAGCGGCAGGATCAGCGCGAACTCGATGAGCGCCGTGCCGGATTGGGCGGGGCGGGGCCGCGGGAGGGGGGCAGCCGGAGTCCGCGACTCGAGGAGGGGCGCCATGGCCGGCTCATTCCACCAGGATCGGCTTCTTGACCGGGGAGCCGCTCGAGAGCGTGAGGTAGCTGCTGCCCAGGTTGGAGGACCCGGAGAACTTGAGGGTCCTGGCCACGATCACGGTGTACTGCGCCGTGTTGCCGTTGCCGCCCGAGAAGGTGATGCCGGTGTTGGGGAAGTAGAGCGTGCCCTCCAGATTCATCGTGCCCCCGCCGGCGAACGTGTTCCCCGGGAAGATGGTGATGGTCCGATCCTGGAAGAACAGGATGCTCTCCATCGGTCCGGAGGTCGGCGCGGTGAAGTGGGCGCTGCCGTTGATCGAGATCTCGCCGTACCTGTGTGTGGCATCGTAGGTGTCGTAGAAGGTCACGCCCGACCCGGAGAGGGTCGTGTTCGCGCTGGCCGAGAGACCGCCGCCCAGCAGGATGTAGGTCCCGGGGTTGAAGACCACGCTCGTGGATTGGCCGCTGATCTTGATGCCGCCACAGTAGACGCCCGGGTAGAGGCTGACGGTGCCACTGAACGTCGGGGGCGGGCGATCCGCGAGCGGATCGGCCACGGGCGGCACGCCGGTGGTCGGCTGCGGGGTCATCGTGCTCCCGCTGTAGCCGCCGGTGACGTCGATCGAGGCGGCGGTGACCGAGCTGTTCGTGCTGACGACGAAGGCCAACGCACTGGTGGAGTTCACGGTGATGCCACACCGGCTCACCGAGACCACCGCACCTCCCGTGGCCCAGAACGCCTGGTAAACGCTCGGGTCGAGGCAGTAGATGCAGTTCGCGGAGAAGCCCATGCCCCCGACCGCGCGCGCCCGCACGGTCACCGTGTCGAACCCCAGGGCGCGCAGGATGCCGGTGGGGCAGGGCTTCTGGACCACGACCTCGACGGACTTCGTGCTGCCCGAGTGCGAGCCGGTGACGGGCGGAGCGGAGACCGTCACCGTGACGCCCGCGACCCCGTCCGCGAAGCCGTTCCGTGACGCGTCGGCAAGGGCGGCCGACGCGATGGTGGTGGTGGAGGACTTGCGCGCGATCTCCTGTGCCCCGGCGACCGCGGCCGCGTCGGCGGCGGTCTGCATGCGCCGCTTGACGTCCAGGTAGAGGCCGCCTTCCGCCGCCAGCCCGACGAAGCCGATGAGGATGGTCAACAGCAGGGCCACGACGATCAGGATCTGACCCGAGGCCTGACGCGGATGCTTCACGGTGCCCTCCCGTGTGGTCGGTGGCTCAAGGAACTCCTGTCGGGCACGAGTGCACGCGGGGCCCACGCAGCCCCACGGCGCCATAGCAGCTTGCGCGCCAGACGCGCCGCGCGGCCCGGTGCGCCCGTAAGCCGCTGGTGGGTCGCGAGCTGCGGGGAGGCGCCGCCTGGCGTGCCGCGCCCCGGCGCCCGTCAGGAAGCTGATGGTCCGTTGGGAAGCTGACGCTCGCGGGCCTCACCGCCCGCGCGCGGTGCCGGTGGCCGCGGAGGGCCGCGCAGCGCCCGCGGGGAGGCCGCATGCGCCGGCGAGAGGGCCACGTTTTAAGGGAAATACCTAATAGTCTATTTCTATAAGGGTTTTCTACAATTGCCCTCATGACTTGCGGGACGGCTGCACCCAAGCCTAGAGACATTACTAATTCCCACCCACCGCGGCCCACATCGCCGCCCGGTGGTGAAGAACTGAGCGGCGCGTCGGTCATGGAGCTCTCCCGAGCCCGTGCCGAGTTGGATCGCATCCGCGTCCACCTCGAGGACCGCGAGCGGCTGACCGCCTTGGGCCGGCTCACGGCCACCATCGCGCACGAAGTGCGAAACCCGCTCACCGCGATGAAGATGTGGTTGCACATGATCCGTGTGGCTCGACCCGACGCGGCCGGGCTCGATCACAAGTGCACCATGCTCAGCCAGGAGATCTGCCGCCTGGAGCGGCTCGTGGGCGAGGTGCTCGAGGTGGCACGGCCGGCCAGTCTCCAGCGCGCCCCGCTGCAGATGCCGCGGCTGCTCGACCGGACCCTGGACCTCATGGCGCCGCGGATGCGGGAGAAGGAGCTGCGGGTGTGCCGCCGCGACGCCGTGACGCTGCCCGCGGTCCACGGGGACTCGGCGCAGTTGGTGCAGGTGTTCCTCAACCTGCTCGACAACGCTCGCGAGGCGACGCCGCGGGGCGGCGAGATCTCCATCCAGGAGAGCCTGGAGCAGGCCTCGGAGCACGGCGAGGTCGTCGTGCGCGTGCGCGATACCGGCCCCGGCATGCCGGAGCGCGTGCGCGGCCGACTGTTCGAACCCTTCGTGACGACCAAGGCGGACGGCACCGGATTGGGCCTCTACATCGCCGCCGGGATCACCGCCCGGCACGGGGGTCGCCTGGAGCTGGAACGGTCGACGGACGGCGGCTGTGTCTTTGCCGTTAGCCTGCCGGCGATGGCGGGGGCGTAGGCATGGAGCACATCCTGGTGGTCGACGACGACGAGGCGGTGCTCAGCGCGCTCGCGACCCTGCTCGAAACCCACGGCTATCGGGTCACGGTCGCGCGACGCGGCGAAGCCGGGCTCGAGCGCGTCGACCTCGACCACCCGGACCTGGTCATCATGGACATCTGGCTGCCCGGGATCAGCGGCTTGACCGCGTTCCGCGAGATGAAGCAACGCCAGCCTTGGATGCCGACCATCGTCATCACCGGATCGAGCACCACCGAGCTGGCGATCGAGGCCTCGAAGCTCGGGGCGTTCGACTATCTGCTCAAGCCCTTCGAACCGGAGCAGATGCTCCGAGTGGTGCGGCTCGCGCTCGATTCCGGCCAGGCCATCCGCCGACCGCCGCCGGCCGCGCGACGGGACGCGCCCGAATCGTTCGAGGCGATCGTGGGGCAGGGTCCCTCGATGCACGAGGTCTACAAGGCGATCGGCCGGGTCGCGCCGACCGACGCCACGGTCCTGATCCGTGGCGAGTCCGGCACCGGCAAGGAGTTGGTGGCCCGGGCCATCCACCAGCACAGCCTGCGTCACCACAAGCCGCTGATCGTCGTCAACTGCGTGGCCATCCCGGAGACCCTGCTCGAGAGCGAGCTGTTCGGCTACGAGCGCGGCGCGTTCACGGGGGCGGTGGGCCGGCGCGTCGGCCGTTTCGAGCAGGCCGAGGGCGGGACGCTGATGCTGGACGAGATCGGCGATCTCCCCTCGGGGGTGCAGGCCAAGATCCTGCGCGTGCTCCAGGAGCGCACCTTCGAGCGCGTCGGCGGCAACGAGACGTTGCGGGCCGACGTGCGGATCATCGCCGCCACCAACCGCGACATCGAGAACGCCGACGGCCAGTTCCGCCGCGACCTCTACTATCGCCTCAACGTGGTCACCATCCACCTGCCGCCGCTGCGGGCGCGCCGGGAGGACATCCCCGCGCTCGCCAACACGTTCCTCGCGCGTGCGGCGCGCGAGCTCGGCGTTCAGAAGCCGGTCATCAAGCCGGAGGCGATGGACCTGCTGATGCATTACCCCTGGCCCGGCAACGTGCGCCAGCTCGAACACTGTCTGCGCCGGGCGCTGATCTTCGGGCGAGGCTGCCCGATCCGGACCGACGACCTGGCGCCGCAGCTCGGCCAGGAGACGCCGGCCCCGTCCGACGCCCGACCCGCGGCGGGCGGCGACGTGCTCGAGGCCGAGGTGCGACGCTACCTGAGCACCCAATCGGGGTCGCGCGCGCACGGGCGGCTGATGGATCGCGTCGGCCGACTGCTGGTGGTCGAGGCCCTGCGGCAATCGGGGGGAAACCTGAGCCGCGCGGCGAGCGTGCTCGGCCTGCCGAGGCCCACGCTGCACGCCAAGGTGCAGAAGTACGGGGTCACGCGCGCGGTCCAGATCACCGAGAGCGACCGTCAGCTTCTCGACGGACCATCCGCTTCCTGACAAGGGTCCCGCGCCCGCCGCGCTCCCCGCGGTCGCATCCCGGCGTTCATCGCCGCTCCGCCGGCGACGCCACCCGCGCTCCCGGCACGCTCGGTGCTGTGTACGGTCCGCGCGACCCATCGCGGTCGCCGGACATGGGGTCGCAATCACGCCTTTAGGGAGGTTAATCCCATGAAGAACCTGATCGTGCGCTTCTGGTGCGATGAGAGCGGCGAGGATCTCATCGAGTACGGGCTCCTCGCGGCATTCGTGGCGGCGGTGGCGACCGCGATCATCATCGCCGATCCGCTCGGTGTGAAGGGCGCGCTCACGGGCGCGTTCCAGAAGGCCGTCACCGCGCTCACCACCAGCTAACCAGAGGAGGAAAGCATCATGAAGTCCCTGATCACGAGTTTCCTGCGTGACGAGAACGGCGAAGATCTCATCGAGTACGGCCTGCTGGCAGCCTTCGTGGCGGCGGTGGCGACCGGGGTCATCATCGCCGATCCGCTCGGGGTCAAGGGCGCGCTCAAGGGCGCGTTCCAGAAGGCCGTGACCGCGCTCAACGCCAACTGAGCCGGGGAGGGCGCCGTCCATGACCGTTCCGCTGTGGTCTGCCGTGCCGGCGATCGCGCTGGCGGCGCTCGCGACCGGGTTCGATCTCGGGGCGCGGCGGATCCCCAACCGGTTGGTCGGGCCGGCGCTGGTCCTGGCGTTGGCGCTGCGGTGGGCACTCGAGGGCCCCACCGGCTTGTGGTGGGGCCTCCTCGGCGGCCTGCTGCCCGGCGCGATCCTGATGCTGGGATGGCGGCGCGGCTGGATGGGCGCCGGCGACGTCAAGCTCATGATCGCGGTCGGGGCCTGGCTGGGCCATCCCGTGGCAGGGGTCGTGATGCTGGCGTCGCTGATGGCGGGGGGCGCGATTGCCCTTGTCGTGGCGGCCCACCGGCGCGTCTTGGCCCGGGCCCTCGCCGGGGCGGTGCGGCTGGCCTCGGCGCCGGCCCGACTCGAAGCGCCGAGGCTCACCGGCATCCGCTTTCCGTTCGCGCTGGCGGTGCTGGCGGGCGTCCTGGTGGCGGTGAGCGTGCACCTGTGAACTCCACGCAATGCATCTCGATGGTGCACCCGCTCACCGCCACGCGGTGGGGGGGACTGGAAGGGACCCTGGCCGCATAGAGGAGGGATCCGCATGCCGACCGGTCGGATGGGACGCCTGCTGGGCGTCGCGGTGCTGTTGGGCATCGGGGCGGCGATCACCGGCTACTACGGGCTCACCGTGCTCTCGGCCCGCATGGCCTCCGGCGCGGTCCGCGCGTCGGCATTCCAGCCCGTGGTGATCACGGTCGCGGACCTCACCTATGGGGTCCGGCTCGAACGCGCGATGCTCCAGGTCGCGCACTACCCCAAGGACGCGGTCCCGGCGGGTGCCTACGCCAGCGTGGACTCCGTGCTCGGGCAGACCACCAAGGTGTTCCTGGCCGCCCGCGAACCGGTCATCACCACCAAGCTCTCCTCCCGTGGGGGAGGGCTCTCGATGTTGATCCATGACGCCATGCGCGCGGCCAGCATCGAGGTCAATCAGGTCTCCGGCGTCTCCGGGTTCGTGCTGCCCGGGGACCGTGTGGACGTGCTGAGCACCGTCGACCCGACGCACGACGGCCGCGAGGCGGTGACCCGGACGCTGCTCCAGAGCGTCGAGGTGCTCGCCGCCGGGCAGAAGACCCAGCAGGCGGACGGCCGGCCGATGTCGGTCCAGAGCGTGACGCTGCTGGTGGACCCGAAGGGCGCCGAGGTGCTGGCGCACGCGCAGCACGAGGGCGAGATCCACCTGGTGCTTCGCAATCCCGACGATCAGGCCCGCGTCGAGGTGCCGGCGTTCTCGACCCGGGAGATGATGGGCCAGGCGGAGGTGACGCGGCCGCGCGTGTCGCGCGCCCCGGCCCCTCCGGCGATCGTGGTCATGTCGCCGCCGCCGGCGCCGGTGGTCCATCCCAACATCCGGATCATCCGCAGCGCGCAGACCAGCGAGGTCCCGGCGCTGAACGACAGCGTGGGCTCATGATCTCCCCCATCGGCGGGCCGGCCGGTCAGGAGGGCTCCTCGCGGAGCATCCCCATGGCGAATGCGATCTCGGCGGTGCTGGTCCATCGTGACCCTCACGAACGCGCCCAGCTCCGGGCGGCGCTGGCGGCCATCCCCGGCGTGCAGCTCGCTGGCGAGCGCGCGGACGTACGCGCGGGGCTCGCGTTCGCGCGGCAGGCCCGTCCGGCGATCCTGCTGCTCGACCTGGCGCCCCCCGTCGACGACACCCTGGTGGCGGCCAGCCAGTTCCGCCTCGAGCACCCCGAGGTGGCCCTCTTCTTCTGGGCCGTGTCCTATGAACCGGAGACCCTGGTGCGCGCGATCCGGGCCGGGGCGCAGGAAGTGCTGCGCCGGCCCCTCGACCGGGCGGCCCTCGGCCAGGCGGTCGAGCGCGTGGCCACTCTGAGCGCCCGGAAGAACGGCGGCGACCGCCCGCGGAAGATCATCACCGTCTATTCGGGCAAGGGTGGCGCCGGCGTCACCGCCATCGCCACCAACCTGGCGATCACGCTCAAGCGTCAGACCCCCCTGGAGGTCGCGCTCGTCGACCTCGACTTCCAGTCCGGGGATGCCGCCTTCGCGCTGGGGCATACTCCGACCCGATCGCTCGGCGACCTGGTGGGCGCGGGCGCGCTGGACTCGGCGAGCCTCCAGGGCGCCCTGCTCCGGCATGAGAGCGGGCTCTTCATCCTGTCGCAGCCGGACCAGCTCGAGCGCGCCGACGGCATGGCCCCCGATCAGGTGGGCACGGTCCTCGACATCCTGTCCTCCGTCTTCGAGTTGGTGGTGGTGGACGCCCCGCACGCGATCACCGACGTCACGCTCGAGATCTTCGACCGCTCCACCGTGGTCCTGCTGCTCGCCGAGCCCACCATCCCGTCGGTGCGCGCGGTGCGGCGTTCGCTCGATGTCTTCCACCGGCTCAACTACCTGGTCGCGCCCGACCGGGTGAAGCTGGTCGTGAACCGGTGTGCCGACCACAGCGATCTGGCCGTGGCCGACGTCGAGCGGGCCCTCGAGATGCCGGCGTTCGCGAAGATCGCCAACGACTACGCGGCCATGAGTCGGGCGATCAATCTTGGCAAGCCCCTGTGCTCCACCCACACGGAGAGCCGCGCGGGGCGCGATCTGGCCGCGCTCGGGCGCGCGCTGCTGCCCGGCGTCGCCAAGCAGCCGGTGGGCGCCGGCGCGCGCGAGCGCGGCGCGGGCCTGCGGCTGTTCGCGCGCGGAGGCCGGTCATGAGCCTGCGCCTGCGCCTGCGCGAGAACGGCCACGCCAAGGCCCCGGGCGCGAACCCGCTGCTGACGCCCCCTTCGGGCGAGCGCGCGCCCGACCGCTATCAGACGCTCAAGCAGTCGATCCACCGCGAGCTCATCGCCAAGCTCGACCTGGCGCTGCTCGAGGAGCTGGGCGAGGGCGAGCGGCGGGCGCACGTCGAGCGGCTCGCCCGCCGGCTCGTGAGCGAGGCCGAGATCCGGCTCACCCGCGGCGACGAGGAGCGTCTGATCGCCGAGCTGCTCCACGACACCTTCGACCTCGGCCCCATCACGCCGCTGCTCCTCGACGAGGAGATCAGCGATATCCTGGTGAACACCCACCGCCAGGTGTACGTGGAGCGGCTGGGCCGGCTGGAGCTGACCTCGGTGTGCTTCCGCGACGAGTCGCACCTGCGCCACGTCATCGATCGCATCATCTCGCAGGTGGGCCGGCGTATCGACGAGTCGACGCCGCTCGTGGATGCGCGGCTGCCGGATGGCTCGCGGGTGAACGCGATCATCCCGCCGGCGGCACTCGACGGCCCGATCCTCTCGATCCGGCGCTTCCGCCGCCGGGCGCTCTCGATCGATGACCTGCTGGGGCTCGGCGCGCTGACGAGCGAGATCGCCATGTTCGTCACCGCCGCCGTGCGCGCCCGCCTCAACCTGCTGGTGACCGGCGGCACGGGCTCCGGCAAGACCACGCTGCTCAACATCCTCTCGCGCTACATCAGCGACGGCGAACGCATCGTCACGATCGAGGACTCGGCCGAGTTGATGCTGCAGCAGCCCCACGTGGTGCGGCTCGAGACCCGCCCGCCCAACGTGGAGGGCCGGGGCGAGATCACCCAGCGCGACCTGCTCCGCAACGCGCTGCGGATGCGGCCCGACCGCATCGTGGTGGGCGAGGTGCGCGGCGACGAGGTGCTGGACATGCTCCAGGCCATGAACACCGGCCACGACGGCTCGATCACGACGCTGCACTCGAACGGGCCGCGCGACGCGCTGTACCGGCTCGAGAACCTGGTGCTGATGGCCGGACACGCCCTGCCCGATCGGGCGATCCGCGAGCAGATCGCCTCGGCGCTTCAGCTCATCGTCCACGTGGGGCGCCTGTCGGACGGCTCGCGTCGGTTGCACTCGGGGAAGGAGGTCGTCGGCATGGAGGGAAGCGTCATCACCATGCAGGAGCTCTTCCGCTTCACGGTCACCGGCGTCGGGCCGGAGGGGCGGATCCGCGGGCGCTTCGAGGCCACCGGCATCGTGCCGCGCTGCTTCGACCGCTTCGCGATGGCGGGGGTCCCGGTGCCGCACGATCTGTTCGACCGCGGTCGCTGGTCCACGGAGGTCTCATGATCCTCCTGTCCCTGGTGCTGCTGGCGGCCGCCGTCGCCATCGGCGTCTTCGTGGCCCTGATCCAGACCGGTAGTACCCGGCGCGAGCTGGAGGGGCGCCTCGGGCGGGCGAGCCGTCATCTGGCCCCGAGCGGGCCGCGCGACGTGGAGCGCGACCAACGCCTGAGCGTCATGCCGTGGCTCGACCGCGCGCTCCGCGACCTGAGGCTGGGCGAGCGCCTCGAGCTCATGCTCTACCAGGCGGGGATGCAGATGCGCGTGGGCGCCCTGGTCCTGCTGATGGCGAGCGGGGCCCTGGGCGCCTACTCGCTCACGATGCTGCTCACCCATCGCATCGTGCCCGCCCTGATGCTGATGGCGCTGGCCGGGCCCGCGCCCTACGCGTACGTGGCGCACCGCCGCGCCCGGCGCATGAAGGCCTTCGCGGCCCAGTTCCCCGATTCCCTGGAACTCCTGGTGAGCTCGCTCAAGGCCGGGCTGTCGTTCTCGGCGGCGATGCAGATCGTGGCGGAGGAGTCGCCCGAGCCGGTGCGGGGCGAGTTCGCGATCGCGGTCGAAGAGCAGGCGCTCGGCCTCGAGTTCCGCGAGACGATGCGGAACCTCACCCGCCGGGTGGAGGTCCTCGACCTGCGCTTCTTCGTGACCGCGGTGCTGCTCCAGCGCGACACCGGCGGCAATCTCGCCGAGGTCCTGCACAACACCGCCACGCTGATCCGCGAACGCTTCCGCGTGCTCGGGGACATCAAGACGTTCACCGCCCAGGGCCGGATGACGGGAGCCATCCTCGTCTGTCTGCCGGTCGCGATCGCCCTGTTCACCTATTCGCTGACCCCCGATTACTTCCGGCCCGTGCTCGAGAGCCACACCGGCCGCCTGCTGCTCTGGGGCGCCGGGGGGCTGCAGATCCTCGGCATGGTCGTGATCCGCCGGATCGTGGACATCAAGGTGTGATGCGATGATCGCGGCCTTCACGCTGTTCCTCTTCGCGGCCGTCGCCCTGGTGGCGTACGTGGTGACCTCGGTGGCCGCGGGCGAGACCAGCCCGATGGCGGCCCGGCTCCGACGGCTCCGGGCCGGCGGTCCCGGCAGCCAGCCGGCGAGACGGCTCGAGCCCCTCCCCCGCCTCGCGGCTCTGGCCGCGTGGTTGGCGGGATTCCTGCCGAACCGCGACACTGGCGACGCGCTGCGCGCGGGCCTCATCCGGGCCGGCTACCGCCGCCCGCGTGACGTGATGGTGTTCCTGGGCGCCAAGGTGCTGCTCGCGCTCCTGCTGCCGGTCTTGAGCTCGGCGCTGTGGATCGTCAACGGCCGGCCGGTCATCAACGGGATGCTGCTCGCGGTTGTGTCGGGCATCGTCGGGTTCTACCTTCCCACGTGGTTCGTGGGCCAGCGCAAGCGCCGGCGGTGCGACGAGATCACCTGCGGGCTGCCCGACGCCCTGGATCTGATGGTGGTGTGCGTCGAGGCGGGCCTCGGGATCAGCGCGGCCCTGCAGCGGGTCTCCGCCGAGATCGAGATCGCCAGTCCGGCCCTGGGCGACGAGCTCACCGTGGTCCATCAGGAGATGCAGGCCGGCGTGTCGCGCACCGAGGCCCTGCGGAACCTGGCCCAGCGCACTGGGGTCGAGGAGGTCTATGGCCTCGTGGCGATGCTGGTGCAGACCGACCGCCTCGGAACCGGCATCGCCCAGGCGCTGCGGATCCACGCGGACGGGATGCGGACCCGCCGCCGCCAGCGCGCCGAGGAGATGGCGCGCAAGGCCGGGGTGAAGCTGGCCTTTCCGCTCGTGCTGATGGTGTTCCCGGTGCTGCTGGTGGTGATCCTGGCACCGGCGGCGCTGATGCTGGCGCACGCCCTGCTCGCCCCGCAGTGACCCGCGAGGCGGGGAGGCGCGCGAGCGGATGACCTTGCCGCTGAAGGTCTCCATGTCCGCCCTTCCTATGGCCGAAGTCGCTCCCGCGTGGCCATCAGCTGCTCGATCGCGTCGGCGAGGTGTTCCTCGGTGATGTGATGGGCGCCCCGTTCCACGCGCAGCCGTTGCGCGGCCATCAGGACGTCGACGGCCCGGAAGCCCTCCGGCGTCTCGAACTTGTAGCAGGCCAGCTCGATCTTCATGCCATTCGGGTCCTGGAAGTAGATCGAGTCCATGAAGCCGCGGTCGCGCTGCAGGAACTCGATCCCGTGCTCGCGCAGCCGCGCCGGGACCTGGCTGAACGTCGCCCGCGAGACATTGAAGGCGAGATGCTCGACGCAGCCGGCCTCGCGCGGGGCGGGCCGCCGGGCGTCCTGGCGCTCCTGGTGGGTGAACACGGTGAGCAGGCGCCCGTCGCCGGGATCGAAGTAGAGGTGGTTCTCGTCCGGCTTCCCGAGATTGGGCTGCTCGAGCACGAACGGCATGCCGAGCACGCCCTCCCAGAAGTCGATGGCGCTCTGCCGGGTCGAGCCGACGATCGTGGTGTGATGGACTCCCTGGACCTGGATCTTCTTCATGGCGGGGCTCCGGAGGGTCGTAGCGAATGTCGCGCCGAGAGGATGCGGCCGTTCCGCCCCGTGGGCAAGCGACGGTCCGCCCGCCGCGCCGCGGGCTCATGGTACGCCGGTGGTACGCGGAGCATGAGGGCGCTATCTTCGGGGCATGATCACGATCCGGCCGGCCACCGTGGCGGACCAGGACGCCCTCGGCCGGTTCGGCGGCGCGCTCATGCGCCAGCATCACGCCGCCGACCCCCGGCGCTTCATCCAGGTCGAGCACCCCGAAGCGGGCTACGGGCGGTTCCTGGTCTCGCAGGTCGCCAATCCGAACGGCCTGGTGATGGTGGCCGAGCACGCCGGCAGGGTCATCGGCTACGTCCTCGCCGACGTCGAGCCGGCCAACTGGATGCAACTCCGCGGGCCGTGCGGGGTGGTGCAGGACATCTACGTCGACGAAGCGGCGCGCCGCCTGGGCGCCGGCCGTGAGCTGATGAAGGCGGCGATCGCCTGGATCCGCTCGAAGGGCCCGTCGCAGGTGGTGCTGATGACCAAGACCCGGAACGAGCAGGCGCAGCGGCTCTTCACCACGCTCGGCTTCCGACCGACGATGGTCGAGATGACGCTGGATCCGGACACCCCGGGGGGCGAGTGACCATGAACGAGACGGCGCCGTTCACGCCGCAGGCGTGGGGGAACTTCTACGTCATCGTCGGCTCCTCGGCCGGTGCGCTGACCGGTCTTCAGTTCGTGGTCCTCACGCTCATCACCGAGGCCGGCATGCTCCGCGGCGCGGGCGACACCCTGGCCGCCTTCGCCAGCCCGAACGTCGTGCATTTCTGCACCGCGCTGCTGGTGTCGGCGATCTTCAGCGCCCCGTGGGACGGTCTGGGCCCCCCGGGCGTCGCGGTGGCGATCGTCGGGGTGTGTGGCTTCATCTATTCCGTCGCCGTCCTGAGGCGCGCCATGCGCCAGCGCGATTACAAGCCGGTCCTCGAGGACTGGACCTGGCACGCCGCGCTGCCGATGCTCGCGTACGCCGCCCTGGTCCACGCCGGCACCCAGCTCGCGCGCGGCTCCACGGATACGCTCTACATCGTCGGGGGCGCGACGCTGCTGCTGGTGTTCATCGGCATCCACAACGCCTGGGACACGGTGGCGTACGTCACGCTCGAGCGCGCCCGTGCCGAGAGGGCCAAGGCGGCGCGAGCCGCGGCCGAGCGGCCGGCCAGCCACGGGGGCGCACCGGCGGCAGCCAAGGACATCGTGCCGCCGGCACCGCCCCCGGCAAGGAGTCCGTAGGAGGGAGCCGTAGCCAGACCGAGGCTCAGGAGCGCGGCATCCGCGAATCGCATTCACCCTGTGGAGCACGTGAGACCCATGGACATCAAGCGAAGTGGCTCGCAGCCCTCCGGCAAGGGACCGGCCGAGTACTTCACCGGTACGGTG
This sequence comes from Candidatus Eiseniibacteriota bacterium, assembly GCA_005893365.1. Taxonomy (GTDB): domain Bacteria; phylum Eisenbacteria; class RBG-16-71-46; order RBG-16-71-46; family RBG-16-71-46; genus WS-11. Next base: position 2,370 of record VBPB01000010.1, on the reverse strand, counting down.
CGCATCGACCCTCTGTTCCAGGCCCATGAGCCCGTCCGGGCGGTCGGCGCGAGCGTCACGTTCGAACCCGGCGCTCGGACCGCATGGCACGCCCACCCGCTCGGGCAGTCGCTGATCGTGATCGCGGGTTGCGGCCGGGCCCAGCGCTGGGGCGGCCCGCTCGAGGAGATCCGGCCCGGGGACGTGGTCTCGTTCGCGCCGGGGGAGAAGCATTGGCACGGTGCCGCGCCCACGACCGCCATGACGCACATCGCCATCCAGGAGCAGCTCGATGGCAAGACGGCCGAGTGGATGGAACAGGTCAGCGACGAGCAGTACCGCGGCTGATCGGGAGGGATCGTATGCGCATCGGCATCCTGGGCTCGGGGCTGATGGGTGGGAAGCTCGGCACGATCTTCGCCCGGGCCGGGCACGACGTGGTCTTCAGCTACGCCCGCAGCGAGCGGAAGCTGCTGCGGCTGGCGCGGGAGGCGGGGCTCAACGCGCGGCATGGGACGCCGGCCGAGGCCGCGCGCGAAGCCGACACCCTGCTCGTGGCCGTCCACTGGTCGCGGATCGGCGATGTGTTGAAGCAGGCCGGCACCCTGTCGGGCAAGGTCATCGTCACCTGCTCGCTGCCGATGAACGCCAGCGACACGGCTCTGGTCGTGGCCCACACCTCCTCGGGCGCGGAGGCGCTCGCCAGGAAGGCCCCGCGGGCCAAGGTCGCCGCCGCCTTCGGCACCGTGCCGAGTGAGGTGCTGTTCGGCGTCTTCGCGGCCAGGCGCCGCAGGAACCGGCCCTCGCTGCTCTATTGCGGCGATGACGCCGCCGCCAAGCAGGTCGCCGCCGAGCTGATCCGCGACGTCGGGTTCGAACCGGTGGATGCCGGGCCGCTGCGGATGGCCCGGTACTCGGAGCCGTTCACACTGCTCATCGCACAGTTGGCCTACGAAGGGGACCGCGGGCCGGAACTCGCGTACCGGTTCGAGTGGTTCGGGAAGCAGATCCGCTGATGGGGGCCTGCCGATGACCATCGCCGCCCGTCTCCTGACGGCCGCATCGCTCCTGCTGACCGCGGCGTCGGGCCATCGCGACGCCGCCTCGAGCCGGTCTCATGAGGCGCGCCCGTATCCGTTCGAGATCGCCAGCAACAAGCCGTTCGTCCAGGTCTGCGCCGAGGGCTCGGTCATCGCGAAGGAGTGCGCGGATCGCCTGGGCCTCGAGCGTCGCGACGAGACCCAGCAGCATCTCGGCGCCGGTGCCGGAGTCGCGGTGGGCGTGGCGACCACATCGGGCGTGACACTGAGCGTCGCCGGGGACACGCTGCGCGCACCCGAGTTCCGGGTCTTCACCCTGGCTCACGTCGCCCCTTACGAAGGCCGACGCGTGGACGGACTCCTGGGCGATGACTTCCTGTCGCGTCACGTGGTGGAGATCGACTACGCGCATCGGGGATTCAGGCTCATCGACCCCGGTCACTACGCCCCCGACCCGCGTGCGGTCGTGGTGCCGATCACGTTCGACCATGGTCTGGCGGTGGCGAGTGGCGCCATCACGACGCCCGATGGGGCGGCGCTGGACTGTCGCCTGGTGATCGACACCGGCGTGCGCGCCACGGTCATCCTGTTCCACCCCTTCGTGGTCGAGCGCCGGCTGCTCGCGTCCCAACCGACGCTGCTCGCGGGTACCATCGGCGGCGGCGCCGGGGGCGAGACGATCGGCGACATCGGCCGGCTCGCCAGCCTGCGCATCGGCGGCATGTCGTTCGACCGGCCGACGGCGATCTTCTCTCGCGACACGGTCGGCGTCTTCGCCGGTCACGATCAGGATGGGATCATCGGGGGCGAGCTCCTGCGCCGCTGCAAGGTGACCTTCGACTATCCGCACCAGCTACTGATCCTCGAGCTCTATGCCGCGCAACCCGCCGCGTTCGAATACGACATGAGCGGACTGTTCCTGGTCGCTCGGGGCGATGACTTCCAGGAGCTGGTGATCCAGTCGGTCGCCGCGGGCACGCCGGCGGCCGATGCGGGTCTCAAACGCGGGGACCGGATCGTGGCGATCGACGGGCGCGGCGGGGCGGCGCTCGCGCTCGAACCGGTCCGCGAGCTGTTCCGGAAGCCCGGCGTCCACCGATTGGACGTGGCGCGTGGGGGCGAGCGCTTGAGCGTGAGGCTCACGACCCGGCGGCTGGTGTAGCGGGGGCGGGCCTCCGACCGATGATCCGACGCATCGTGCACATCGATATGGACGCGTTCTACGCGTCGGTCGAGCAACGCGACCAGCCTGCCTTGCGCGGCCGACCGGTGGCGGTCGGTGGGTCGCCGGCCGCCCGCGGGGTGGTGGCCGCGGCCAGCTACGAAGCCCGCCGCTACGGCGTGCGGTCGG
>VBPB01000009.1 GCA_005893365.1 Candidatus Eiseniibacteriota bacterium | reverse complement strand
GGTGGTTCACGAAATCAACGAGGCTCAAGGGTCCAGTTACGCCGGCTATGTCGAAGGCACCCTCGAGCACGCTCGCGCGACTTTGAGCCGGAAGGAGTCCGAAGATCGCGGCAAGGCGAGCGTTGAGCGGCTGCTCATCTCGATGAAGGTCAGCGACGTCTTTGTGCGGCCTTGACGTCGCCTCCAGATCAACCCACCGCCTGTGGGCCGCTTCAAGGAACTCAGCGATGGGATCACCAACGGTGCGAGCCGATGCCCTCCACCATGTGTCCGAGTCGATCCACTGCCCCATTTCGTCCAAGAAAACGGTCTTACGTTCAAGGTGCAGGCGCCCTCGCGGAAACGGAAAGAAGCCCTTGTGCTTTACCTCGCTTAGGAGTTCAAGCAGTGCCTCTCGCCACGTGGCGTGTGCTCCTTCCACCATGGTTCGCCACTCGACTTGAGGTGGCCCAGATTTCGCCGTGGTCCTACGCATCGACTTCACCTACCACTTCCCCCGCGGATGGTCGTGACGAACTCGGCCGGCAGCGCCTCGGCCTCCATCTGCCGGGCCAGCGCCTCGGCGTCGTAGGGCACGCGCCGGAACGTCACCGTCACCGTGCCGTCGACGTCGATCTCCGCGTACCACGCCACCGGGTCGCCGTCGTTGGCGGGGCGCCCGATGGCGCCGGCGTTCACCACGTGCCGGCCGGAGGGGAGGGCGCGGTGCCAGTGGAGCCCGGTGTGGCCGCAGACGATGAGGTCGGCGGCGTGCGCATCGCACAGCGACTCCAAGAAGGCGTCGGAGCAGGCCGAGTCCCACAGGAACTCGTTCACCCGGCGCGGCGAGCCGTGGCAGAGCAGGACCCGCCGGCCCGCGAGGTCGAGACGCGCTTGCTCCGGCAGGTCGCGCAGCCAGGCCTTGTGCCCTTGGGCGGTGCGGGCGAGCGTGTAGTCGAAGGAGATCTGGGCGAAGCGCGCGTCCTCGGGGTCGGTGTAGCCGCAGGCGCAGTCGTGGCGCTCGTGGCCGATCGAGTCGTCGTAGTTGCCCCGCAGTGTCGGGACCTGGGCCTCGCGCACGATCGCCACACTCCGGTCGGGATGCGGGCCGAAGCCGCCGAGATCGCCCAGGCACCAGGCCGGCTCGGGGCCGCGCCGGCCGATGTCCGCGAGCACCGCGCGCAGGGCGAGGTGGTTGCTGTAGACCCCGCTGAAGACCGCGAGCCGCGTGCTCATCTCAACCGTTGGCGCAGGTCATGCCGGTGGCGTAGCAGGTCGAGCACGCGCCGTGCGCGAGGACGAAGGGCCCAAGCGCATCGGCCAGGCGTGCCCCCATGCGTCCGCCCGGTTCGTCCACCAGCAGCGGGCAGACGAACACGCCCTGGCTCGTGACGGCGCGGCACGAGGCGCACTGGAGCCGGTGCGGGTCGAACGCCTCGGGGCTCAACCCGGCCAGGGTCTCGGCGGCCTGGTAGCCGCGCGTCCGCGTCGCCTCGCGGCCGAGCCGGAACATGGGCAGCACCTTGAGCCGCGGCCGCTTGAGGCCGGCGGCCCGGAGCATCGCCCGGTAGCGCTCGCGGAAGTACTGCTCGTCCTCGTCGGTGTTGTGCGTCACGGTGACGATGGGCAGGAGTCTGTGGCGGGTGAGGGTCAGGAGCCCCGCGATCGCGCGGTCGAAGGCGCCGGCGCCCCGGAACCGGTCGTGCTCTTCCGCCCGCGGCCCGTCGAGGCTGACGCGGATCTCGAGCGAGTAGCGCGCGCGCGCGGCCAGTACCCCCAGCGCGCGCGCGCGCGCCTCGGGCAGCAGCGTGCCGTTGGTGAGCACGGTGCAGGGCCCGTGGACCAGCGTGTCGCCCAGGATCTCCATCAGCTCCGGATGGACGAAGGGCTCGCCGCCGGTGAAGTAGAACTCCTTGACCCCGAGCGGCAGCGCCTCGGCCACCCGCGAGCGCACCTCGTCGCGCGCCATGAGCGCGTGGCGGTCGTCGCCGGGCCCGCACGAGACGAAGCAGTGGGTGCAGGCCAGATTGCAGAGCGTTCCCGCCACCTGGATCCACAGCGCGTCCAAGTGGTCGAGCGGCTGCGCCGGGTAGCGGGCCGGCTCGGGCGCGGCGCTCCCGGCGGGGGAAGGCGCGGCGCTCGCAGCGGGGGATACCCCCGCCGGAGGTGCCGCGGGCGAACCGGTTGGTGAGCCAGTGTGGGGCTTCATGAGGTCTCCGGCCGGGTCTGGTACCCTGAGGGTGCGACCGGCAGGGCGTGTTCAGGCGCAAGTGCGGGAGGGGGGCCGGGATGTGACCGGCTCCGGGCGAAACGCTTTGACTCCCCACGCCTTGGCCCATAATCTAACGGGTTCGAATCAGACCCACCAGGGCCCCGGCCACGCGACGCGCTTTCGGCCATCCTTTGCCAGCCGGGCCATCCCCTAGGGAGCGTCCCTTAATGTCCGTTCGGAACGACGACATCCTCCAGGCGCTGGGCACGGTCCAGGACCCCGACCTGCATCGGGACCTGGTGAGCCTGGGCATGATCGAGGACCTGGCCTTGGACGGCGGCCGGGTGTCGTTCACGCTGGTCCTCACCACCGCCGCCTGCCCGCTCAAGGCGGAGCTGGAGGCCCAGTGCCGCGCCGCGGTGGGGGCGGTGGCGGGCGTGACCGAGGTCGAGATCCGCACCACCTCGCGGATGCGCAAGCCCAAGGACCCGACCGCGGACCGCAAGGCCCTGCCGGGGGTGGCGCAGGTGATCGCCATCGGCGCCGGCAAGGGCGGGGTGGGCAAGTCCACGGTCGCCGCCAATCTGGCGGTGGCGCTGGCCCAGACCGGCGCCCGCGTGGGCCTCCTCGACGGCGACATCTACGGACCCAACCTGCCGCGCATGCTGGGCGTCCACCGGCAACCGTCCCAGCGCAACAACAAGATCCTCCCGGTCGAGGCCTGGGGGCTCAAGTTTATGTCGATGGGGCTGCTGGTCGAGCAGGGCGAGGCGGTGGTGTGGCGCGGACCGATGCTGCACGGCGCCATCAAGAGCTTCCTGCACGACGTGGACTGGGGCGAGCTCGACTACCTGCTGGTCGACCTGCCGCCCGGGACCGGCGACGTCCAGCTCTCGCTGATCCAGCAGACCTTCGTGGCCGGCGCGGTGGTGGTGACCACCCCCTCGACGGTCTCGATCGAGGACGCGGTCAAGGCGATCGCCATGTTCGACAAGCTCTCGGTGCCGGTGCTGGGCGTGATCGAGAACATGAGCTACTTCACCTGCCCCAACTGCCACACCCGCCACGACATCTTCAACACCGGCGCGGGCGAGGCGCGGGCGCTGGCGATGGGGCTCACCTTCCTGGGCGCGGTCCCGCTCCATCCCGACGTGCGCGCGGCGGGCGACGAGGGCAAGCCGGTCGTGCTCTCGCATCCCGACTCCGACTACGGCCGGGCGCTGACGCGCATCGCCGGGCACCTGGCGCAGCGCATCTCGATCCAGACCGTGAACCAGGCGCTCGAGACCCCGGACGAGGCGACCGTGATGATCGCCAAGCAGCGGCCGGCGCCATGAGCCAGGCCCCGCGCGAGGTCTACGCCGATCACGCGGCGACCACCCGTCCGGCGCCCGAGGTGGTGGCGGCGATGACGCCCTACCTCGGCGAGCGCTTCGGCAACGCCTCCTCGGTGCACCGGCGCGGCGAGGCGGCCCGCGAGGCGCTGGAGGAAGCCCGGGCCAGGGTCGCGGCCCTGATCGGGGCGGCGCCGGAGGAGATCGTCTTCACCGCGTCGGGCTCGGAGGCCAACAACCTGGCGCTCCAGGGCAGCCTCCTCCACGCGGCGCAGACCCCGGCGACCCCGCGGGGCGAGGCGCGGCGGCGCCTGGTGGTCTCGGCGATCGAACACCTCTCGGTGCTCGAGACCGCGCGCCAGCTGGGCGCGCGCGGCTTCGCGGTCACGGTGGTCCCGGTCGAGCCCAACGGCGTCGTCGACGCCGCGCGGGTCGCCAAGGCCCTCGGTCCCGACGTGGCGCTGGTCTCGGTGATGCTCGTCAACAACGAGATCGGCACGGTGCAGCCGGTGGCCGAGATCGCGCGGCTGGCCCACGCGGCCGGCGCCCGGGTCCACTGCGACGCGGTGCAGGCGGTGGGGAAGCTGCCGGTGGACGTCGCGGCCCTGGGCGTGGACCTGCTGACGCTCGCGGGGCACAAGTTCCACGGGCCGCCCGGGGCGGCCGCCCTGTTCGTGCGCCGCCGCACCAGGCTCGTGCCTCTGACGCTGGGCGGGCACCAGGAGCGCTCGCGGCGCGCCGGCACCGAGAACCTGGCGGCGGTGGTGGGGCTGGGTGTGGCGGCCGAGCGCGCGGGGGGGAGCCTGGCCGCCGAGACCCCGCGGCGTGTAGCGGCGCTCGGCGGGCGGCTGCTCGACGGATTGCTGAGCCGGGTGAGCGGGGCGGCGCTCAACGGCGACCGCGAGCGACGGCTTCCCAGCATCGTCAACCTGCGTTTCGATGGATTGGACGGCGAGGCGGTGCTGCACGAGCTGGACTTGGAGGGCGTCACGGTCTCGACCGGCTCGGCGTGCAGCGCCGCCTCGCCCGGGCCGTCGCACGTGCTGATCGCACTGGGACTGCGCCCCGAGGACGCCCACGCCAGCGTGCGCTTCTCGCTGGGCGAGGAGAACGACGAGGCCGACGTGGATCGCATCATCGCTGCCACCCCGGGAGTCGTCACGCGCCTGCGGGCGCTCGGGGGGCCCGCCCAGGCGGGCCGGGTGGCGAGGGCCAGCGCGTGAGCGCGGAAAGGAGGATGCCGGTGAAGGGCCAGGATCAGTTCCGGCTCAAGGTGGGGCTGGCGGAGATGCTCAAGGGCGGCGTCATCATGGACGTCATGACCCCCGACCAGGCGCGCATCGCCGAGGAGGCGGGGGCGGCGGCGGTCATGGCGTTGGAACGCATCCCGGCCCGCATCCGCCGCGAGGGCGGCATCGCCCGCATGTCCGACCCACGCCTCATCAAGGAGATCGAGGCGGCGGTGTCGATCCCGGTGATGGCCAAGTGCCGCATCGGCCACATCGCCGAGGCGCAGATCTTGGAGACCCTGGGGGTCGACTTCATCGACGAGAGCGAGGTGCTCTCGCCCGCCGACGACGAGAACCACATCTGGAAGCACGACTTCAAGGTGCCGTTCGTGTGCGGCTGCCGCGACCTGGGCGAGGCCCTGCGCCGGATCGGCGAGGGGGCCGCGATGATCCGCACCAAGGGCGAGGCCGGCACCGGCGACGTGATCGAGGCGGTGCGCCACATGCGCACGGTGCAGAAGGGCATCAAGAAGCTGGCGGCGCTGCGCGAGGACGAGCTGATGGCGGAGTCCAAGCAGCTGGGCGCCCCGTTCGAGGTGGTCCGCCAGATCGCCCGCACCGGCAAGCTGCCGGTCCCCAACTTCGCGGCCGGCGGCATCGCCACCCCCGCGGATGCCTCGCTCATGATGCAGCTCGGCGCCGAGTCGGTGTTCGTGGGCTCGGGCATCTTCGAGGTGGGGCTCGACGAGGAGCCCAAGAAGGCGCGCGAGCAGCAGCTGCTGGTGGCGCAGGCCATCGTCAAGGCGGTCGCCAACTACAACCGTCCCGAGATCCTCGCCGCGGTCAGCGAGGGGCTGCCCAAGCCGATGCGCGGGGTGACCATGGAGAGCATCCCCGAGGAGCAGCAGCTGGCGAAGCGGGGATGGTGAGCGCGATGCCGGCACCGCGCGTGGGGGTCTTGAGCCTCCAGGGTGATTTCGGCTGCCACCAGCTGTCGCTGGGCTCGCTCGGCGTCGAGGTGCGGCGCGTGACACTGCCCCAGGACCTGGATGGCGTCGAGGCGCTGATCCTGCCGGGCGGCGAGTCCACCACCATGACCCGCCTGCTCGCGGCGACCGGGCTTAGGGCGCCGCTCGAGGCGTTCGTGCGCGAGCAGCCCGTGATGGGCACCTGCGCCGGCGTCATCCTGCTCGGCCACGGCGCCCAGGCCCTGCCGGCGCCGCCGTTCGCCGTGCTCGACGCGATCGTCGAGCGCAACGCCTACGGCCGGCAGATCGACTCGTTCGAGGCCGACGTCGAGGCCCCGGTCGTGGGCGGCGCCTTCCACGGCGTCTTCATCCGCGCGCCCAAGATCGTGAGCGTGGGCCCGGGCGTCGAGGTGGTGGCGCGGCGCGGCCCCGAGGCGGGCGGCGAGGTGGTGGGGATCCGCGCGGGCCGCATCGTCGGGCTCTGCTTCCACCCCGAGTTGACCAGCGACCTGCGCTTCCACCGCTGGTTCCTGACCGAGGTGGCGGGCCTGCGCCTGCCGGGACCGGCCCCGGCAGCCCCGGCGGCCGAGCGCCGGGCGGCCGAGGCGTGCGAGGATCCCGCGTGACGCCGGCCTCCGCCGAGCGCGCGGCCTTCCACGAGTTCATCGCCCGCCACCGGCGGTTCCTGCTCACCACCCACATCAATCCCGACGGGGACGGGCTCGGCAGCGAAGCCGCGATGGCGATGTGGCTCGAGGCCCAGGGCAAGCAGGCGGTCGCGCTCAACGACTCGGTGATGCCGCCGGCCTTCGCCTTCCTGGCGCGACACGCCGCCTTCGAGGTCTACGAGCCCGAGGCCGCCGAGCGGCACTTCGGCGAGGCGGACGCGGTGGTGGTGCTCGACACCAGCAACCGCCAGCGCATCGGCCGGCTCGCCCAAGTGCTCGACCGCCACGCCGTCCCGATCGCGGTGGTGGACCACCACGTGACGCACGCGCGCGGCTTCGGCCAGGTGAACGTGATCGAGGCCGAGGCCTCGGCGACCGGCGAGATCGTCTACGACCTGATCCGCGAGGGCGGCGGGACCATCACCCCGGCCATCGCCGAGGCGCTCTACGTGGCGCTCATGACCGACACCGGTTCGTTCCGCTACTCGAACACCGACTCGCACGCGCACCGGATGGCTGCCGAGCTGCTCACGCACGGCCTCGACCCGCAGGCGCTCCACGCCCAGGTCCACTCGCACGCCTCGGCCGGGCGGCTGCGGTTCTTCGGCGAGGTGCTGAGCGCCTTGGAGCTGCTCGCCGACGGGCGGCTGGTGGTGCTCGAAGCGAACCCCGAGCACTTCCACCGCCATGGCCTCGAGGGCGCCGACACCGACGGGCTGGTGGACCTGCCGCGCACCATCGCCGGCGTCGAGGCGGTGGCGCTGTTCAGCGAGGTCGAGCCCGGCAAGGTGAAGGTGAGCCTGCGCTCGACCGGGAGGGTGTCGGTGGACCAGGTGTGCTCGCGCCTGGGCGGCGGCGGGCACGTCCACGCCGCCGGCGTGCTGCTGCGCGGCAGCCGCGCCGAGGCGCGGGCGCGCATCCTCCCCGAGCTGATGAGCCTGATCGACGCGCTGCCGCCGCGGGCTGGCGCCGAGGCGCCGGCGGGCCCTCCGATCACCAAGTCGGGCGGGCGATGAGCGCCGCCCTGGCCCCGGCCGGCCGGGTCGCCACCGTGACGCTCGAGGCGCACGACCTGGCGCACCGCTACGGGCGGCGCACCGGGCTGGAGCCGGTGAGCTTCGCGCTGGCCGCCCCGGGCGTGGTCGCGGTCACCGGCGCCAACGGCTCGGGCAAGAGCACGCTCCTGCGCGTCATCGCCGGGCTCTTGCGCCCGAGCCACGGCCGCCTGGCGCTGGCGGTCGAGGGGCGCGCGGTCCCGGACGCGCGGCGCCGCGAGTGGGTGGGCTTCGCCACGCCCGAGCTGTCGTTCTACGACGAGCTGAGCGTCGCCGAGAACCTCCGCTTCGCGGGCGAGGCGCGGGGGCTCGAGGGCGTGGACGCCGCCGCGGCCGCGGCGCTCGCGCGCGTGGGCCTGGAGTCGCGCGCCCACGACCGCGTGCCGGCGCTGTCCTCGGGGATGAAGCAGCGCCTGCGCATCGCCTTCGCGCTGCTCCTCAAGCCCCCGGTGCTGCTGCTCGACGAGCCGGGCAGCCATCTCGACGACGAGGGCCGCGCCACGGTGGCGCGGCTGGTCGACCAGGAACGCCCCACCAGTCTGGTGGTGATCGCCACCAACGACGAGAGGGAGTGGAGACTTGCCGAGCAACGGATCGAGCTCCGGGGCCGCGGTCTGGGCCATCCTGCGTAAGGAGTGCCGCAGCGAGTGGCGCACGCGCTACGGCTTGAACGCCGCACTCCTGTTCGCGGTGACTACTCTCACCAGCGTCAGCTTCGCGGTCGGCCGTCTCACCGATCGGACCGATCTCTTGGGGGCGCTGCTGTGGGTGGTGCTGCTGTTCGCCGCACTCTCGTCCTTGAGCCACGCGTTCGTGCGCGAGGTCGAGGGCCACACGCTGACGCTGTTGCGCCTGGTGGCCTCGCCGACCGCGATCGCGCTCGGCAAGCTGCTCTTCAACCTCGTCTTCCTCGCGGTCATCGAGGCGGTGACGGTGCCCCTCTATCTGGCGCTGATGGGGGCCCCGCCACCCAAGTGGGGGGCGTTCCTGGCGCTGCTCGGCCTGGGCAGCCTGGCGCTGGCGGGCTCGGCCACGCTGATCGGGGCGGTGATCTCGCAGACCCGCGGGCGCGGGGCGCTGTTCGCGGGGGTGTCGCTGCCGCTCATGCTGCCGGTGCTGGCGGCGGCGGTGAGCGGCACGCGCGCCCAGTGGGCGGGTGGGGCGATCGGCGCCGAGGTGCGGCTGCTGGCGGCCTACTCGGCCGCGCTGCTCGCGGCGAGCCTGCTCCTGTACGATCACCTGTGGGAGGACTGATGATGGGGAGCCGCGGGAGAGGCGCATGATCGGACGACTGCTGCTGTTCCTGTGGATCGCGGCCTGGATGGTGGCGGCCTTCTATTGGGCGCCGCTGGTCCCGGTGCTGGGGGAGACCACGCGCGTGCTCTACTTCCACATCCCGGCCGCCTGGGTGACGGTGGTGGCGCTGGGCTGGTCGATGCTCCACAGCATCCTCTACCTGCGCACCCGCAACCTCGAGCACGACCACCACGCGGCGGCGGCGGCCGAGATCGGCATCCTGTTCTGCGTTGTCGCCACGGTGAGCGGCTCGCTCTGGGCCAAGGCGATGTGGGGCTCGTACTGGAACTGGGACCCGCGCGAGACCTCGATCTTCTTCCTGCTGCTGGTCTACGCGGCCTATCTGGCGCTGCGCAGCGCCATCGAACAGGAGGAGCGGCGGGCGCGCCTGTCGGCGATCTACTCGGCGCTGGCCTTCGTCAGCGTGCCGTTCCTGATGTTCGTGGTGCCGCGCATCTACTTCTCGCTCCACCCCGACCCCATCATCAACCCGCGCGGGAAGCTGGACATGGACCCGCGCATCCGCATCGTGTTCTTCGCCATGCTGGTGGGGTTCACGGGGCTCTACGCCTGGCTCCAGTCGCTGCGCGTCCGCGTGGCGCGTCTGGAGCATCGGCTGGACCAGGCTTGACACGCGGGGCGGACGCCCCGGGGAGTATGCTGTGACCGGAAACGCGGTGGTGCTGGGCGTCTCGATGCTGGTGTGGGTGCTGCTGTTCGTCTACCTGATGCGGCTCGACCGCCGCGTGAAGGAGTTGGAGAAGCGATGAACCTCAAGGTGATCGTGGCGCTGGTACTGGTGGCGGTGGCGGTCGGCGTCGGCGTGACCAGCTTCAAGAAGACCGTCACCCCGTACATCTCCTTCGCCGAGGCCAAGAGCTCGGCGGGGCTGGTGCAGGTGAACGGCGTGCTGGCGGACAAGCAGTACGTGCTCAAGCAGCAGGAGCAGTTCCTCTCCTTCCGCCTGCGCGACGCCAAGGGCGAGGTCCTGCCGGTCGAGTACAAGGGCGTCATCCCCGGCAACTTCGACCAGGCCACCTCGATCGTCGCCATCGGGCGCTACACCGACGGCAAGTTCGCCGCCGAGCAGTTGCTGGTCAAGTGCCCCTCCAAGTACCAGGCCGCCGCCGAGAAGGCGGGTAAGACCTCTTGAACCCGGGACAGATCCTCTCCTGGGTGGAGTTCCTCGCCGCCCTCGTGGCTGGACTGTGCTTCCTGGCAGCCATGGGGGGGCGCGCGGAGGCCGAGCGGCCCGCCCGCATCGCCTATCGCGTCCAGTGGCTGGCGCTGGCCGCCTCGACCGGCTTCCTCTGGTACCTCCTCTTCCACCACCAGTTCCGCTACGAGTACGTCGCCACCTA
>VBPB01000008.1:17761-32992 GCA_005893365.1 Candidatus Eiseniibacteriota bacterium | reverse complement strand
GCCCACACGTCGTTGAAGAGGATGTAAAGCCCGGAGTTGTTCCCGTTGAAGCCGTCGAACAGCAGGTAGCGCTCGTTCTGGCGGTCGAAGATCGCGCCGAACTCGCGCAACGGGCCAGGCGTGATGGCCGAGCCCGTCACGGCCGACCAGGTTCCGTTCTGGGCCTGCGAAGGAACGGGACAGACCAGGACCACGGCCATGGCAAGGATGACCAGGACGGGTGAGCCGCTATGAAGGGACTGGCGCCGCATCGCAACCTCCTGCAAGCCGGGGTCGGAGCAGGTCGTTCCGTCGCGACCGCGGAGTTCGCAAGCTTGCGACGGGGCCATCCGGCCGGTCGACCGAAGAACAGGATAACGCTTTGGCGTGCGGGAAGCTCGACCTACTCGACCGCCCTCGCCTCGGCCGTCGCTCGCGGCTGGAGGCCCTTGATCAAGAGATAGAGTGCCGTCGCGACTTCGATGAGCAGCGCGGGCAGCCCGAACAGCTTCAACTCGTTGGTGCGCTCCGGGAATACGAACGCCGCGGCGGCCATGCCGGCCAGCACGACGGAGGTGACGATGCCGAAGTCAGCCAGCACGCGCGGCAGGTAGCGCGAGCGCCGGAACAGCAGGAAGAACAGCGTCGCGCCCGCGCCGAGGAACATCCAGGCGGTGGTCACGCCGGCACCGGCGGCCCGCTGACTCACCGCCACCAGCGTGTGCAGCTGCTCGCTCGTGAACAGACCCTCCGTCTCCGACGCCATGTAGAGCCGCGCCTGCGCCACGCGGAACATCAGGCTGGCCGCGCCCACGAAGCACGCGCCGAGGCGCAGGACCAGCGCGAGCTGCGCGAGGCGTTTGTCCACCGGCTCGAGCACGACGTACCACGCGTAGGCCAGGAGGCCGGTCACGATCCAGGCCAGCCCGACGTTGAGCAGGCAGAAGCGCCAGAGCAGGGCATGCTCCGTCGCGAATCGCGCGGTTGCGGCGAAGCTCTCGCCCCTGCGGGCGATGATCGTCACGCTGTCCCCGCCGGACTCCAGAACGAACTTCGCGAAGAACAGGATGGCCGCGATCCGGGCGTAGGTGCGCTGTTCCGGCGTGACGGTCACGTCCTGGCCTCCGCCGAAGCCTGCGACCGCCAGCGCAGCACGAGCGCGACGACCACGGCCAGAGACGCCAACACCAGCGTGCCATACTGGGTCGCGTCGATCCGGTGGAGCATCAGCAACCCGACCGCCCCGATGCTGATCGCGAAGGACATCAAGGCGAGCAGCGCGGCGAGGCGGTCCACGGCAGATCCGCGGGTGCCCCAGATCAGGAGATAGAAGGTGAAGAACGGCAGCTCCCCCACGCCCAGGAGCTGTAGGTTGTCCGTGATCCATCGCAGCGCGGGAGGCAGCACGAGCATGCCGAGCGAGTTGAGCACGTAGCCGGCGCCGGCAAAGAAGAGCGGGACACCCAGCCAGCGCGGGATGAAGCCCGATCGCATGACGAGGCTGCCGATCGGGAACAGCCACAGTCCCCAGAAGACCTGGTTGATGACGAGGCCGTAGTTGTGGAGCCTCAGGAACAGCGTCACCTGGGCCGCCACCTGCCCCGGACCCAGGACGGAGGCGATCGCCGGGCTCTTGAGAAGGACCAACGGCGCGATGTGGCTCAGCGCATTGACGTACGAGATCGGCACGGAGACCAGCATCATCACGGCCATCAGCGTCGCAGTCCTCCGATGGACGCCCTTGAACAGCTGGTACAGCGCCAGGGCCGCGAAGACGAGCAGGGTCGCGCAGTACAGCTCCCCGACGATCGCCGCGCGCAGCAGGCCCTCCGAGGCGCGCACCCGATCCGCGGTCGCAAGCGCGTCGGCCTTCACGATGAGGGCGTCGGGCACGTAGAGGTAGCAGAACGGCGCGGTGGAGCTGGCCAGCACGTACAGCAGCCCCGCGCGTCGGGCCAGACTCCTGGTCGGATGCATGCCCCGCAGCGTGGCGGCATGACGGCCCGACGCCAAGGCATTTGTGACGAACCGCGGCGGCGGCGGACGGGTCGCGGCGTGGGCCGACGAGCGGCGGTTACGGGCCCGCGCTACATCTGGCGGAAGAGGTGGAGATGGCTGCGGCTCACCGGCAGCACCTCGTCACGACCCCTCAGGTGGACCTCGGCGGTCTCGTGGTCGCTGCGCGTGACATGATCGATGGCCCGCAGGTTGACCACGATGGAGCGGTGGATCTGCGCGAAATGGGCGGGATCGAGCTGGGTGACCAGCTCCTTGAGCGGCATACGAACCAGCGCCTCGGCGGGCTCTCCCCCGTCGCCGCGCCAGGCCACCCGGGTGTACTTCGTGTCGGAGCGGAGGTAGTCGACCTCCTCGACCGGGATCAGGCGCAGGGATGCTCCAACCTGGGCTCGGATCCAGAGCAGCGGGGCCGGGGCCGGCCCGCCGTGGAGCCGGGCGAGCTCGGCCGCGAGCTGCTCGAGCAAGGACGCGGTGTTCAGCGCCGGCTGCGCGGCCTGGAGCCGATCCTTGAGGCGCGCCACGGCCTCGGCGAGGCGCGCAGGCTCCACCGGCTTCACCAGGTAGTCCAGCACCCCCTGCGCGAAGGCCTGGACCGCGTAATGGTCGTACGCGGTGACGAACACCAGGTGGGCGCGGCTGCCGATCCGATGCGCCGCCTCGATGCCGGAGAGCCCCGGCATATGGACGTCGAGGAAACAGACGTCGGGCCGCCGCGCCTCGAACAGCTCGACGGCCTCGCGGCCGTTCCGCGCCTGCGCGATCACTTCGAGCTCCGGCCAGACCTGCGCGAGCTGGCCGGCCAGGGCCTCGCGCAGCAGCGGCTCGTCGTCGGCGATCAGGGCGGTCGGACGTGCGGGCATCAATCCCCCGCTTCGCGGGCCGGGAACTCCAGCTCGGCGCAGACGCCGCTCGGTCGCTGCGCCGCCACGCGCAGCTCGGCATCGCCGCCAAAGGTGAGCTCCAGCCGCTCACGCAGCGTCGCGAGCCCGGTGCCGAGCCCGCCGTTCGCGGGCTTGGGCCCCCCGCCCGTGTCGCTGACCCGCACCACGCAACGGTCCCCGCGCCGTTGCACCTGGATGTCGATGCGGCCGCCCTCCTCGCTCGGATCGATCCCGTGGCGCACCGCGTTCTCCACCAGCGTCAGCAGCGTCATCGGCGGACAGCGCAGCGCCCGCGCCGCGTCGTCGACCTGCAGCGCGAACGTGAGGCGATCGGGCATGCGCATGTGCATCAGCTCGAGGTAGGCCCGAACCAGGTCGAGCTCCTGACCGAGCGTCGTGGCGGGCTCGTTCAGGCGCGGCACGGCCGCGCGGAGGTAGGCGATGAGGCTCCGCAGCACGACCCTGGCTTGCGGCGAGCCCGCGTCGACCAGCGCCTGCACGTTGGCCAGGGTGTTGAACAGGAAGTGCGGGGCCACCTGCGCCTGCAGCAGGCGCAGGCGCGCCTCCGAGGCCTGGCGCTCGAGCTCGCTGCGCGCAAGCTCGAAGGCGAGCGCTTGATGGCGCGCCAACGCGTCCTTCTGCCGGACCAGAGCGGCGAGTGCCGCCCAGGGCGCCACCAGGACTCCGAGGATGCTGAGGTGGGTAAAGCCATTCATGCGCGCGGGGACGTCGTAGAAGGGCGGAGCCCCGGGTGGGGTCGAGAGCCATAGGATCGCCGCGCTGCTGATCGGCATCGCGAGGGCGACGCTCACGACTCGAGCCACCGCGGCAGGCGCTTCGGCCACTGCTCGAACAACCCGAACATCAGCATCGCGATGAGGCCGAGGATGACCGTGCCCGTGACCACCCAGAGACGCCGCGAGTTCCAGCCGTAGGGAAGCACGAGGCCGCAGACGATCGAGAGCCCGAGCGTGAAGCGGATCCGTCGCCAGCCCAGCATCAAGGCGAGGCCGCGAGGTTTGGCGGGCAGGGCGGTGTCGTGCATACCGCGAGGATAGTGCAGACCGGCGGGGCGAACGCAAAGACCTCAATCCGACGTCACCCGGCTCTTGAAGGGGATTCAGGAAGGCCGCTTCGGCCACCCGATCGGGAAGGCCACCCCCGTTCGAGGAACCGGACGCGCTTCTGCCCGCGGGAAAACCGGTGTCGCGCCCAGCGCGCGAGCGTATGAGCCCGACCTCAAGACCCGCATCCCCCATACCGATAACCCCAGGGTCTCCTCGCACGCCATGGCGGGCTGCGCCAAGCACGTAAAGGGACTTCCCGATGTCGGTCGATCCCCAGGCTGCGCCCGACGGCTCCGGCGCCGACGCGATCTACCAGCAACTGCTGCGCATCCTGGCCGAAGGCTCGCGCACGCAGCTCGGCTTGATCGACGAGACCACGCAGGGGCTGCTGCAGTCGGCCGACCCTTCGCAGCGCGGCCCCCTCGAACGTGTCCGCCAGGGCGTCTGGGAGCTGGGAACGCTGCTCAGTGACGTCTCGGCGTTCTATGCCTATTCGACCGGGCATCTCACCGAGGCCGATGCCGACTTCGATCTCCGGGTCACCCTCGAGGGTGTCCGCTCGCGGCTCTCGCGCAGCCAGTCGCAGGCCGGCTGGATGGCCGTGTCCCGCATCCGGCACGATGTCCCACCGCTCCTCCAGGGCAAGCCCGCGCGGCTGCAAGACATCCTCCTGGGCGTGACCGCCGCCCTGGTCGCCACCTGGCCCGAGGGGACGTTGCGGATCGACACCTCGAAGGGTTGGGAGCGCGACCAGTCGATCGAGCTGGTGTTCCGGTGCGAGGCCCGCCCGGCAACGCCACCCACGGCGGAGCAGGTGGAGTCCTTCCGGCGCAGGCTCACCGCGGCCGGGGAGTCGCCCGAGCTGGCCCGCCATGATCTGCGGCTCCAGCTCGCGCAACGCCGGACGGTCGCCAGTGGCGGTTCGCTGAAGTTGGTCGACGACGCGGGCGGGGCGCCGACCTTCGAGCTGAGGATGCCCTTCGCGGTGCGCTCGGTCCGCGAGTCGCTAGCCGCGAGCGGGCCCCCGGTGATGCTGCGCGGTCGGCGCGCCCTGATCTGCGATACGTCCGACTCGCGCCGGGGTCGCCTCGAGGCGATCCTCCGACTGTGGGGACTCGAGACCAAGTACGCCTGGAGGCGCCAAGGCGTGCTGGAGCTGCTCCGGAATGCGGCGGCTCAGGGGCAGCCCTTCGACTTCGCGCTGGTGGATGCGGAACTCGAAGACATCGCGGGGGCCGCCCTGGGCCGGATCATCCGGGAAGACCCGGCACATCAGGCGACCCGCCTGATGCTGCTGTTCGGCGTCGGGCTGCGGGGTGACGCGAAGCTCGCCGAAGGCGCGGGATACGAGGCCTATCTCCCGCGGACGATCTCGATGCAGGTGCTCCGCGAGGCGCTCGGCGAGATGCTGAAGCGGTCCGCCGGCGAATCGCAGGGTGCTGCGATCGTCACCCAGCATTCGCTCGCCGACGTCCGTCTCGAGGGCGTCCGCATCCTCCTCGTCAGCAGCCGCCGACGCGGCGGAGCGTTGCGAGAAGACGGTGTACCACTTCCTCGTCCTCGATCTGGTGGAGATGTCGGAACAGGACATGTCGCTGGCGGCCGGGCTCCGCGTGCTCTTGGAGGAGCACGGTCCGACCCAGATGGTGGTCCTCGTCGAGCGACAGAACGCGGAGGAGGTCCGCGGCCTGGACGGACTGGCGCCCGAGGCGGTGTTCCCCAAGCCGGTGGACCTAGAGAACATCTGCACCTTCTGCGAAGGCTCCCGGTATCCCCAGATGGCGGCCGGGCCCATGGCGTCAGGTCTCCAGGACGCGATCGCGGCCGTCGTCGCGGACGCTCCCGCCGAGCCGGCGCACCGCGTCGAAACGACCTTGGGTGACGACGGGCTCCAGCTCTCGGTCGTGGAAACCTATCTCGAGGAGATGCCGCGCCGGGTCGATGCCATCTCGGCCGCGGTGAGGGCCGGCGATCTGGCCGCCGCCGGGCGCGAGGTGCGGAGCGCGCGCGCCATGGCGCTCACGAGCGGCGCCGGCGCGACCGCCCGTTGCCTCGACGCGCTGGCCGAGCTGATCGCCCGGCGGCGGAACGAGGACGCGCAGGCCATGCTGGCCCAGCTGCGTGCCGAGTCCGAGATCAGCCTCAACGTCCTGCGCGCCGCGCACGCCGGAATGAGGCAGGAGAAGCGCGCGGCTTAGGTCAGCGGGAGACGCGGCGCGGCCTCGTCCCCTGGTCGCCACCGCTCGCTGCGGGCGCTTGATAGACCGGGTGGCGTGTCGGGCTCATGTATCTCGTCGCTCACGTCGCCGAGTCCGAGCCCCTGGAGAAGAGTACCCGTGCCAGAGCGAGTGGACCGCCAGTGCCACCTACGCCTTGAACTTCCACGCTGGTGATCCCACGCGGAGCCGTCACTCCAACCAGCGTGACGCCGAACAGCTTGCCCTCGCTCGCGATGGTCTTCTGGCGTCCTCCCCTCTCTGTGACGACCAGGACGAACGGATTGTCGCCGATCCCTTGAATGTCCAGAATGACCATTCTGGCCGGCTGTGCGAATGAGATGCTGCCACCGGGTTCGAGGAACAACTCGATATTGCCGCCGTCCGGATTATTGGCGTCGGGTTGGCACGTAGGCGAGGAGCAAAACCCGTCACGCAAGCTGACGGGATTGCGGAACGTGGCCGCCCCCAGCGTCAATGGGTTCCGAAGCCCCGTTGGGAGCCCTGGACCTCGATCGAGCGGAAGGTCCTCGAAGTCCACCGCTTGGAGATGGCTGATCGCTCCCGCGGCCCCCTGGTCATCGAGCACCTGGACGTCGCCGACTGCGGGCGCGGTCGGCAGCGTCGCACGGACACACCCTCCCAACGTCAGCGCCACGGCGATCGCAACCAGCGCAATGATCGTTCGCATGGTTGTCCTTTCTCCGCCGCCAAGGCCTCACCGCGAGCGTCTTGCTTGCGGCGTGTGCCTTTGGAACCCCTCGACGTGAGGGCTGGTTCCTCATCCGTGTGGCCCGGTCCCCTGCGCTCGAAGGAGGGCCTGCCGAAACTCCCGCGGGGCCCTCCCCGCTCACTTGCTCCCCAGATAGGCCGCGAGCCGGTGGGCCACCTTGCTCGGCGTGAGCGAGTGCAGCCAGATGCGTCCGGGGCCCGTGAGCGTGGCGAGGAACAGACCTTCGCCGCCCATCAGGATGTTGGAGCCCCACGGGGTACTCGGGGCCTGCGCGATCAGTGCCGGATGGCGAAGAACCAGGCCCCGACGACGGGCCCGCGCGGCCGGAAGGTCCCCGGAGCCGGCGGTGGGGCATCGGGCGGGGGCGCGGGCGCCGGTCCGTATCGAGGCTGGAACAGGTACGCCACGTGTCGGACCGGATCCACGGTGATGGTCTTGGCGCCGCTCATGGTCGGCACGGTGGCCACGACCGTGTACTTGTCCGCGCCATCCTGGTGCACGATCGTGACGTTGCTGTCGCGGCCGGCCGGGATGTAGATCAGTCGTTCCACCGGATCCCAGCCGAGGGCGTCGACGCCGTCACCGTTGGTGATCGTGGCGACGACCTTGCCGGTGGCCGCATCCAGGACCGCCGAGGTCTTGTCGCACCCGCAGAAGATCCGGTTCGTCTTGGCGTCGTAGGCGATCCCGGTCGGACCCTCACAGGGGGCGAGCGGCCAGGACCCGGTCGCCTTCATGGTCTTGGCATCGAGCACCTGGACGGTGCTCTTCCTCTCGTTGTTGACGAAGATCCTCCCCTTGCCGTCGCTCGCCGCACCCTCGGGCGCCGTGTCCTCGAGCTCCGCGGTGCCGGTGATGTCCCCGGTCTTGGGATCGATCGCCGTGGCCGTGCCCACCGGCCGGCTGTGGTTGGTCAGGATCACGCGGTCGTCGGCCTCGTCGTACATGATCCCGTCCAGTCCCCCGCTCCGGACCGGGATCTTGCGGATGACCGCCAGCGTCTTGAGGTCGAACATGGTCACGGTCGAATCGCCACCGTTGGTGGTGAAGCCGTGATTCTGCTTGGGGACCAGGGCGATGCCGTGCGTGCGCGGCGTACCGCGGACCTCCCCGATCACCTTGCCCGAGTCGGCCCCGATCACCATGACGTGGGTGGCGCGGGAGACGAACACGCGCCCGGTGCCCGGCTCGGCGGTCAGGTAGTCGGTCCCGCCATCGCCGCCGATGCTGAACCGGTCCACCTTGAAGGTCTGCGCACCGGTCGATCCCGGCGTGGCGATGGCGGCGATGGCGACGACAGCCCACAGCAGTCTTCTCGTCATGACACCCTCGATGGTGGTGCAACAGGTCCCGGAGTCGTGTGTCGCAAGCATCTTGACGCCGAGGGGAAGCGCGGCGCCTTACTTCACCTCGATCGTCACCTTGTCCATCGTGAGCGGTTCGGAGGTGCGGCCGCTCTGCGAGCCGGCGGCCTCGAGTGCCTTCAGGGTGTCCATGCCCTCGACCACCTCGCCGAAGATGCTGTGCTTGCCATCGAGCCACGGCGTGGCGAGGAAGGTGAGGAAGAACTGGCTGCCGTCGGTGCCCGGGCCGGCGTTGGCCATCGAGAGCTTGCCGCCCTGGTCGTGCTTCACGTCCGGCGCGAACTCGCCCGTGAACTGATAGCCGGGGCCGCCGGTGCCGTTGCCCAGCGGGCAGCCGCCCTGCGCCATGAATTTCGAGATGACGCGGTGGAACGCCAGGCCGTCGTAGAAGCCGAGCCGCGCGAGGTAGATGAAGCTGGTCACGTGCATCGGCGCCACCTTGGGCAGGAACTTGATCAGGATCGGGCCCTTGGTCGTGGCCACGCGGGCGTAGTAGGTCTTGCCCTCCTCGAACGTCATCCGTTCGGGCTTGGCCAGCGTGGTCTTCCAGTTGGGCTTCGACTTGTCCACCTTCGCGACCTGCTCGTCGATCGTCATGGGGGGCGTGTCCTTTGCGGTTGGGGCGGCCAGTCCGAGGCGTGGCTCCGGCGCTCGCGGCCCCACTCCTGGCCGCGACCGATGCGGCGGTGGGACGACGCGGCCGGGGCCCACGGCAGCGGCGAGACCTTACCACGAGCCCCGCGTGCCGAGCGCACCCGCCGAAGGCCGGGCCGCCTGGGCGACACGACGCCCGCGTTGGTCTAGGCTCTCGACCGGCTGAGGCGCTGGCGCCGGATGATGCCGGGATCGAGCGTTACGCAGGCCGAGACCTGAGGACCTCCGATGACCTTCGCCGAACTCGCGGTGCCGCCGGACCTGGTGGCGGCCCTGGCCAAGCAGGCCATCACCGAGCCCACCGCGATCCAGATCGCCGCACTCCCGGTGTTGCTGGCCGGCCAGGACGCCTACCTCAACGCCGAGACCGGGACCGGCAAGACGCTGGCCTACTTGCTGCCGATCTTCTGCCGGCTCGACGTCACGCTCGCGGCGACGCAGGCGGTGATCGTGGCGCCGACGCACGAGCTGGCGATCCAGATCCAGCGCCAGTGCTGCGACCTGGCGCAGCACGCCGGCTGGCCGGTGCGTGCGCTGCTGTTGATCGGCGGCACCTCGACCGAGCGTCAGATCGACAAGCTCAAGAAGCATCCCCACATCGTGGTGGGCTCGCCGGGCCGCATCCGCGAGCTCATCGACCTGCGCAAGCTGAAGGCCCAGGCCGTCCGCACGGTGGTGATCGACGAGGCGGACCGATTGCTCGCGGCGGAGGGCCTGCCCGCGATCCAGGCGATCCTCGCGGCCACGCCCCGGGGGCGGCAGCTGATCTTCGCGTCGGCCACGGATGCGCAGTCATGTGCCGCGACGCTCGCGACCCTGGCGCCTGGGTTGGTCACGCTGCGGACGGGCGCGGCACCGGTGAACGAGAACATCGAGCATCTCTATCTCGTCTGCGAGGAGCGGGACAAGCCGACGATGCTGCGCAAGCTGCTCCATGCCCTGCTTCCGGAGCGGGCGATGGTCTTCGTCCACCGCGCCGAGACGGCTCGGGAGGTCGCGGCCAAGCTGGCCCACCACAAGATCCTGGCCGCCGACCTTCACGCGTCACTCGAGAAGCGGGACCGCAAGCGGGCGATGGACGACTTCCGCCGCGCGGCGGTACGCGTGCTGATCGCCTCCGACGTCGCCGCGCGCGGCCTGGACATCAAGGGCGTCACGCACGTGTTCAATCTCGACGTACCGACGCAGAGCCTGGCGTACCTGCATCGGGTGGGTCGCACCGCCCGCGCCGGAGCCCAGGGCGTGGCCGTCACCCTGATGACCGCGGCCGAACTCCCCCGCGTCCGTCGTTACGAGAAGGAGTTGGGCATCGTCATGCATCCGGTGGGGCTGCGCGAAGGCCGGTTGATCGCGGCGCACGCGCATCCCGGGGCGGGGACGCATGGGGGTGGCGCCCCCGGGCGTCGGCCGCGGGGCCCGGCGCCGATCGCTCAGCCCGCGCGCCCGGCCACGAAGCGCGCGTAGACCGCCTCGACCTTCTGCCGCGCCCGCGGCGCCTTGCGCAGGTACTTGAGCGCGGAGGTCATGGTGGGATCGACCCGGAAGCATTTGATCGGGACGTCCCGCGCCAGACCCTCCCAGCCGCACCGGTCGACCATCTGCCGCAGCATGGCCTCGAGCGTCACCCCGTGCAGGGGATTGTTGGGCTGCCGGTCGGTCATGGCGCTCGGTGTCCGATCGGTGGGCCCGCGCCCACTAACCGACCTCCCTCGCCACCCGCACCATCACCCCCATCGTGAACCGCACGCTCACGCGCTCGCCCGGCATGAGGGCGTCGGGACAGTCGGCGGCGCCGACGCGGCCGACCACGGCCGGGCCCGCGTCGCCTTCGAGATCGACGACCAGGTCCAGGTAGCGGTCGCCGTGGATGCTCACCGGCGTCGCCGATCGCACCGTGCCGACTCGGGTCTGGGGAAGCAGCAGGCTCATGTGCTCACCATGGCGCCCGGGGCGCGGCCGCGTCAACCGCGGCGTGCGCAGCGATCGACGCCACCCCCGCGCCCGAGCCCCTCGACCGGCCGTCGTGTCTGCCAGCCCTGCTGCGCCACGCGGTCACGATCGTCCACAAGTCCCTGACATCCCTGCGACCTCTCGGCCGCGCCGGCACCCCCGAGGTATCAATGCGGTGCCGCACGACACGCGCAGGAGCCGGTCCACTCGCTTGCGCGAAGGCATGGCCGGCACCGCTCGCTGTGCTATGGTATCCGGGCCGAGCCCGCCACCCGAGCGGGAGCACCGTATGCGTTCCATCGACCTCCTCATCGATTCGCAACTCCGCCGCTGGGAGTTGGAGCGGATCATCGCCCGCCGATCGGACCTGCCGGAAGGGCGAACCCCCGTCGCCAAGCCCATCATCACGCTCTCCCGTGAGCACGGCAGCGGCGGCGGCCGCATCGCGGCCGACCTCGCCCTGCGTTTCGGATACACGCTGCTCCACCGCGACACCGTCAACCAGATGTGCCGGTCGACGGGCTACCAGCGCCGGCTGGTCGAAGCGCTCGACGAGCGGAACCGGTCGGAGATCTCCAACTGGATCGACGGCATGTTGGCCGGCACGTACCTCGACGGGAGCGACTACGTGCGCGCGCTCTACACCACCATCCAGTCCATCGCCCAACTCGGCGGCGTGGTCGTGGTCGGCCGCGGCGCGAACATCATCGTCGGCCTCGACCGGGGCTTCCACGCGCGCGTCGTGGCGCCACGCGCCCTCCGCATCGAGAACCTCGTGACGCGCAAGGGACTCTCCCTCCGGGATGCGGCCCACGAGGTGGATGCGCGCGACCACGAGCGTCGCGAGTTCATCCGCAAGATGTTCGGCCGCTCGGTCGACGATCCGCTCTCCTTCGACGTGATCGTCAACGAGGCGGGCCGGTCGCCGGACGAGCTGGTTGATTGGCTGGAGGCTGCGGCGCGGACCAAGTTCGCGCGGCTGCGCTCGGCCGCGGAGGATGTCGTCGGCGCTCGCGGTGTCGTCGCGTCACCCCGCGTCTGGGGCAGCGCTGCGCGATGACCTTCGCCGCGGGCGCTCCACGGCTGGAGGGCTCGCGAGGCCGGTCGCCTCACTCCGCTTCCGGGGTCGCGACCGCCCCGGGCGGTCGTCGCGCGGCCTCGGCATGGCCCGACGCCCCGCGCCCCACCGCCGGGCGCCCGAGCAACTTCAGCACCGACTGGATCGTCCGCAGCGGCTGATTGTCGAAGGCGGAATCGCGATAGTGGCAGAGCATGGCGCAGCCCGATTCGCATCCCCGGTGCGTCTTGGAGTACTCGCGCGCGTCCTCGCGCGTGTACTCGACGATCGGTTTGTCGAGCCGCCCGCGCTGCGCCGAACAGAACTGGGCCTTGCCGAACTCATCCACGTAGAGAAAGCGGGTCCCGGCCCGACATTGCCAGGCCGGACGCTCTCCGCGCAGCAGTCGCGTCCCATAGTCCTGCTCGAGGTACATGAACGGTCTCGTGTTCTTGTAGTAGTGCTCCCAGAGCTCCAGATACTCCGGGCCGCCGATCGCCAAGTGACCCTTGGAATCGTGCACCAGGTCGAGCGACACGGCGAAGCCCAGGTCGCTGAACTCGCGGAGCGTCTGCTTGAATTCGCCCTTGCTCTGCTCGCACAGCACCAGGTTGATGAACACGTCGAATTCCGCGATGCGCTTCAGCAGGTCGAGCTTGGGCCGAACCGTCTTGAGGCTCTTCTGGATGAACAGGCTGGGATCGGGCTTCACCGTGTCGATGCTCACCTGCATGTTCCGCAGCCCGGCCGCGTTGAGCTTGCGGATCAGCGGCTCGGTGATGAGGAAGCCATTCGTGGTGATGGAGGCCTGGGCCTTGCGATCGATGTACGCGACGATCTCGGCGACATCGGGATGCATCAGCGGCTCGCCGCCGAGCAGCGCGATGTTGATCACACGCAGACGGTGCAGGGCGTCGATCCGCTCCTTGAGCGCCGCGAGCGGGATCATCTCCGAGACCCGGTCGTACTCCGTGCAGTAGCCGCAGCTCAGATTGCACCGGCGCGTGACGATGAGCTGGGCCGAGAGCGGCGCCTGGCGGAAGACGAAGTTCGCGATGCTGCGCAACGGGTTCTTGACTCGCATGGGCTCCTCCGAGACGCAGGCCGGCACGCCGCGACGCCACGGTACCGCCGCCGCGGTTCGTGGCCAATTCCTAAAGGGCTGGATTCGACACCGGGGCCTTACTTCGGAAGGCCGGCCCCGGGTTGCTGATCGCTCGAGGCCTTCGATTCCCTGGGCCTAGTCGCCATTGCGCCCCGGCCGACCAAAGACCCGGCCCAGGAGCAGCCCCGCCTCGACGCGATCGGGCCCCAAGTCCCGGCTCGAAGCCTCGGCGTAGAGGAGGCGCCACTCCCCGCGCGCATACCAGCCCAGGCCGCCCCGGCCGGCGTAGAGCAGACCGCCGCCGAGCCGCGTCCAGTTCCACATCCCGATCGGTTCGAAGGCCACGCCGGCACGCACCTCGAGGGAGGCCGGCGGGAAGCTCCGCGCGTTTCCACGGCCCGGAGCGTCCCACACTCCCGGGCTCCCCCTCACGCCGAGGTTGCCGCGCGAGAGCCATCGGGCGGTGACCGGGGAGGGCGAGCTCTCGATCGCGGCCATCAGCGAGAGGGCGCCACCGCCCGCGCGGCGGTGTCCCGCCTGACCGCCGGCTTCGACCGACACGCGGAATGTCGGCTTCGGAGGCAAGGGACCGGCCTTGAGCCCGATCAGCCCGAGGCGGACCATGGCATCGACGCGCGCGCGCTCCTGCCTCGAGAAGTCGCCGTTGTGCGGCAGCGGCGTCTCGGTCGTCTCGAGCGGCGGCGGCGGCGCGGTCCCCGCGACGCGGGCCATCGCCCCGAGCACGGACTCGGCGATCCTCGCGTGGGTGCGAAACGAGGGATGGTGGAGGTCGGGGCTGAAGTAGGGCGAGTTCGCCGAGGCGAACGACGCATCCGAGCGCAGGTCTTCGATGAGGGCGGTGAGATCGACCGTGGTCAGCCCCCGGCTCCGGGCCACGTCCTGGATCGCGGCGTTGTAGCCTTCGACACGCGCCCGGATCACCCCGAGCGCCTCCGGCGTCCACACCTCGTCGGGCTGGAAGCGGTCGCGAAACGGGATCAGGAACGCCGAAGCCATGCTGCCGTCTTGGTAGCGCCGGCCGCGGGGGTCGCGGGCGGAGGCCGGGAGCGGCTGGAGGAACGGGAGTCGCGTGACATCGGGCAGCGTGAGCACGAGGAAGTGGTCGGCGGGGGCGTCCGGCGCCATCACCGCGCGCAGGCGGTCGACCAGCGTGCCATAGCTGCGGGCGAACGCCGCGGGCGACGGCGGCACCGCGTCGGCCACCATGCCGAACGAGGCCAGCAGGTCGTTGGCGCCGATGAAGAGCACGACCCAGCGCGGTCGCTTCTTCCATTGCTCGATGGTCTGGACGGCCGAGAGCCCCCGGGGCAGGAGCAGGTTGGCGAACGTCCACCCGGCCGAGTTGCGGCCCTTGTGCTGCGAGGATTGCTCCAGCACCTCGGCGATCACCTGCCCCGGGACGGCCACGATCGTGCGCTCCTCGCCGGCCGCGAACCTCGATCCCTGCGGCAGTAACGCCGGAACCGCGGCCCACGGATAGGCCAGCCCGCCGATGCCGAATCCCAGCAGGGTCAAGCCGAGGTGATTGATCGGGAAAGGCTGCTGGAAGCGGCAGCGGTCCGGCTCGAAGCCGAGCCGGCGCATGACCTGCCCCGCCCAGGCCTGCCGCGTCGAGGTCTCGGAGAGCGAGAGGAAATAGATGCCGGCGGTGACGCTGTCGCCGACGAGGAGCAGCTCGGAGGGGTCGCGCGGGAGCGCGTCCTGGGCGGACGTCCCGGCGGCCGGCCACGCCGCGAACAGCGTGATGGCCAGGCCGACGGTCGCCAACCGGTGACGCCCGCTCAGCGAGCGAACTCGCTTCGAGCGCGCGTGGTCGGATCGGGCTCGGGCCCGGTCACGATCGTCCAAGTTGATTCCCTCCGACCGTGGTCATCGCCTGGTCTAGAAGCGGGCGCGGGCCAGGCTGACGCCGACGCGCGGCGCGCGCGGGCAGTGTCCGGCACGACGAGACCCGGCGCAACGGCAATCGCGCCAGGCTCTCCCGGTAGTACCGGCCACCTTCCAGACACCAACGCCAAGCGGCCAACCGCTGGGGTGGCCGCCAGGGATGAAACCGGGCCTTGACCTAGGGTCGTTCCAGATCAGCGCAACAGCACCAGCTTGACGGTGCGGCTCTGGGCCCCCGAAGTGACGCGGACGAAGTACATTCCGGTCCCCACCTCGCCGCCGCGATCGTCCCGCCCCG
>VBPB01000008.1:9089-17703 GCA_005893365.1 Candidatus Eiseniibacteriota bacterium | reverse complement strand
AGCGAGAAGCGGAAGCTCACCGCGCCCGGGCTGGGACTGGGGATGGGGGGAGACAGGATGAAGCGAGCAGCAGGCCCTCCGTTCACGCCGACGGTCCCCGAGCCGCTCACGCCCAACAGGCCGTCGCTGACATCGCTCTGCTGGTTCAGCGCCTGGTCCGATGCGGTGACGCGCACCAGCACGCTGTCCGAGCCCGCGTCCGGGGTCTGCCACGAGACGCTCCCGGTGTTGGCGATCCCATGCTGCACCGTCACCCACGGTCCCAGTGAGCCATGCATCGAGTAGTCGACGTCGACCGAGCTCACGCCGATGTTGTCGGACGCGCTCCAGGTGACGCTCTGGGTCGAGGCGGACGGGTAGCTCTCGCCCCCGTTGGGCGAAAGCACGGTCACGCTGGGCGCGATCGCATCCGCCGTCCCGGAGTTCGTGAACGCATCGGCGATCCCCGGCGCGAGGACCGAATCCACGCCACCGGCCTGCCACACCGCGTTGATCCTGATCTCGTCGTTCGCCACCTTGTCCCAGGCGGGACTCGGCGTCGCCCCCGAGCCGGTCTCCGTCCAGTAGGTGTGCACCCCATGGTTGTGGAGCCGGGTCAGCGCCGACGACGTCGGATGGCCGTAGCCGTTCCCGGTACCGCAGGAGATGATCCCGATCTTCGGGGTGGTGGCGTTGAGCCAGTCGTCATAGCTGCCGTAGGCCGAGCCGTGATGGTGGACCTTGTAGACCTCCACCGGCCCCACCTGCGGCCCGACCTTGGTCTCGATGTTCGTGCTCGAGGTGGAGGTCCCGCTGGGGTAGCCCGTCAGGTCGCCACCCATGACCTCGTCGAACTCTCCGTAGCTCACCTTGAGGACGACGCACTTCGAGTTCTCGTCGGAGGTGGTGATCCCGTCTCCGGCCAACGCGACACAGGTGATGGTCACCGGATGCGCCGACTGCGCGTCGAGGGTGAGGACCTGGCCCTTGCTCAGGGTGTGGCGCTTGGCGCCGAGGTAGTTCACGTAGTTGGTGTAGGTGGTGGTGGTGTAACTGCTCCCGCGATCCCAGCCCTGGTCGATCGTGATGCCGGTGAGGCTGGTGATGCAGCCGATGTGGTCGGCGTGGTAGTGGCTGGCGAAGTGGAGGTCGACGTGGGTCACGCCGAGGGCCTGGAGCTCACTCAGCACGCGGGCGCAGCTCGGCGGGCTGGTCCCGGCGGTGAAATTGGTCCCTTCATCGACCAAGGCGACCTGCCCCCCCGGCGTGATGATCACGGCGCCGTCTCCCTGGCCCGCGTCGAGGTGGATCACCTGCAGCTTGCCGTTGGTGACGACCGCTCCGGCCGGGACCGGGAGCAGGGCCGAGCACAAGCCGAAGGCTGCGATGAACAACGCCAAGCGGGTGGCGGCGATCCTCGGGGGCAGCATTCAGTCTCCGACGCGAGGGGGCGCCCGATGCTCCGGGCCCCTCGCCAGGTACGTCGCCGCGCGGCCGCGGCAGGGAATGGTCGTAGATTGCCGGGTAGAGTCTAACCGAGCGATCCCTCACGCTCAACTTGACCGAGGGACGCCCTATCGCGGGCGGACCCTGGTGGTAGAGTGCCTCGGGTTGCGCGAACCGACCAGGGCAAGGGCTCACCCGCCCGACCGATCTCATGCTCATGAAGGAGTCGCCTCATGTGTGGCATCGCGTGCATCCTCGACATCCACGGTGACCCGCACGAGCTGCGCGAGCGCGCGCGGCGAGATCTACTACCACCAGACGCTGCGGACGCAGTTCCCCGACTACCCGTTCAAGACCGCCTCGATCGGCGTGATCCCGCTCTACTTGGGCCGCGACGCACACGGCAACCTCCACGTCGCCTCGGAGCTCAAGGCGCTGGTCGGCTTCTGCCGCCACCTCGAGGACTTCCCGCCGGGGCACTACCTGACGAGCGGCATGGAGAGGCCGGCGCGCTACTACCACCCGGGATGGCGGCGCTACGAGGACGTGGCCGGGATGCCGCTCGACCTCGCGCGCCTGCGCGGCGCGCTCGAGGCGGCGGTGCACCAGCCGCTCATGTGCGACGTGCCCTACGGCGCGCTCGCGGTCCCGCGATGACCCCGCCCGCGCCCTCGCCGTCGAGGTCCGCATGGCTCGGGTGAGGATGCAGAACGTGAAGAACATCGTCCTGATCGCCCACGACAGTCGCAAGAAGGACCTGCTCGAGTGGGTCGAGTACAACCGGGACGTCCTCAAAGAGCACCATCTGTTCGCGACCGGCACCACCGGGGCGCTGCTCGCGAAGCGGACCGAGCTCGCGGTCACACGCTTCAAGAGCGGTCCGCTGGGGGGCGACCAGCAGGTCGGCGCCCAGATCAGCGAGGGCGTGCTCGACATCCTGATCTTCTTCTGGGACCCGCTGGAGCCGCAGCCTCACGACCCCGACGTCAAGGCGCTGCTCAGGATCGCGGTGCTCTACAACCTCCCGACCGCCTGCAATCGGGCCACCGCGGACTTCCTGGTCGCCTCACCGCTCTTCCATGGGCAGTACGACCGGCTGCTCGAGGACTTCTCGGCGACCCGGGACGAGTTCGTGCGCGGCTTCGAGCCCTAGCCATGCCCGTCGCTCTGGCCTCGGCCGGCGCGAGGACCCTGGCTCATGCTCCAGGTCTCACTGCGGCGGACGCAGCGGAAGGTGCGCTTCCAGAAACACTTGAATTGCCGAGCGTAACCGCCATGCCTGCGATTGGCGGGCCGGTGATCGTGGTTTCAGCGCCTACGCCGGGCCGCCTCGATCATGCGGATGCACTTCTCGAGCGACATGATCGTGGTCTTCTCGGGCTTGACCGGGACCCGGGAGACCTTCCCATCCGCACCGATCGGCAGGATGGCCCGGAAGGGATCGATGGGGCGGTAGATTCGTCCTCCGGGCACGGCGAATGGAGGCCGCTCCTCTGGCCGCAGGAACAGCACGCATCGCTGCCCGTTGCAGTAGCACTCGGTGAAGGCCTCGTCTTCCACCCACACGCCTGACGGTTGTCCCTTGTCGTTGGTGAAGGCGCCGCCTCTCATGTACGAATAGACCGTATCGGACTTCGTCGTGTCCGAGGCGATCTCCCGTTCGACGACAAGCGTGACGCGCGTCAGCAGGAGTGGTGGCAACCGCGTGTGTCCCGGGTCGGACTGCAACTTGTCCGACCACCAAGACGTCATGGGCCCGATGTGGACCGTCGCCACGACGATGCACTGAGCCCTGCGCGACAGCCGCTCGAGCGTGGGTGGGCCATCCGGGCCGTAGGCCATAATCGCCGCCGCGGACACCGGCACGAGCAATGTGATCAGGATCGCGAGCGCTCGCCTCATCCGGCCTCCCGGGCCATCATAGGCCGGGCTCCCCGCGGGGCGCGAACTCATCACCGCCGGTGGATCGTCACCTTGACGCTCATGCCCGGCGGTCCCCCGTGCAAGCCTGGACAATTCCATGAACCGGCGGCCTGCGAAGGCGCTGGCCGCCGGTTCATGAATCGTCCAGACTAGAGTGGGGACGGGAGATCCGAAACCGCTCGGCGCTTCCGTTCGTCTAACTGGCAGGACCCACGATGACCGCTCCCACGGGTTCAAGCGCCTCCACGACGCGACCGATGGCCGCCCTGGCCCTGGGACTGCTCGTGGGGCTCGCCGCCGCCGCCCACGCCGACCCCGCCGACTGGCCGCGCGCGTTCGACACCGCGAGCGGTGCCTTCATCATCTACGAACCGCAGCCCGAGGCCCTGGACGGCGACGTGCTCAGCGGCCGGGCGGCCTTCTCGCTCCAGCGCAGCGGCAGCGCCGAACCCAGCTTCGGCGTGCTGTGGTTCACCGAGCACATCCAGATCGACCGGGACAGCAGCACCGTCGCCGCCCGCGCCTTCGACGTCACCAAGGTGCGGCTCCCCGGCATCACCCCCGCCGAGGCCGAGCGCTACGAGACGCAGGTCGAGAGCGAGGCCGCGCGCTGGGACCTCACCGAGTCGCTCGAGCAGCTGCAGGCCGGGCTCGCCTCGGCCGAGAAGGAACGGGCCAGCGTGGCCGATCTGGACCACACGCCCCCGCGCATCATCTTCTCGCCCCGGCGCGCCATCCTGGTCCTCTACGACGGGGCCCCGGTGGTCGAGCCCATCCCCGGCTCGCGCCTGGAGCGGGTCGCCAACACGCCCTATGCCGTGGTCCACGATCCGACCCGCCGCGCCTACTTCCTGAGCGGCGCCGACCTCTGGTACCAGGCCAAGGATCCGCTGGGTCCGTGGCACGTCATCCTCGGTCCGCCCGACGAGGTGCGCGCGGTCGTCCCACCCGACACCTCCGCGGCGGACCGGACCGTGGGGCCGCCGCCGCAGGTGCTCACCGCCACCGAGCCGACCGAGCTGATCGCCACCGACGGGCCACCGGTGTATGCACCGCTGGTCGACGACGAGCTGCTCTACGTCACCAATACCGAGAGCGACGTCGTCCGCGAGGTCAGCACGCAGGCGATCTACGTACTGCTGGCCGGACGCTGGTACCGGGCGACGACGCTGGACGGCCCGTGGACCTTCGTGCGCGGCGACCAGCTGCCGCCGAGCTTCGCGCGCGTGCCGCCGGGTTCGCCCAAGGCCAACATCCTCGCGAGTGTCGCCGGCACCGACCAGGCCGACGACGCGGTCGCCGACGCCGAGATCCCGCAGACCAGCGCGATCCGCCGGGAGGCCACGGGATTCCAGGTGGACTACGACGGGCCGCCCCAGTTCGAACCCATCGCCGGCACGCGCATGGAGTACGCGGTCAACACCGACGCCGAGGTCATCCTGGCCGATGGCCGCTACTACGCGTGCGAGCAGGGCGTGTGGTACGTGGCCGACGATCCCAACGGCCCGTGGCGGGTGAGCGAGGTGCGGCCCGTGCGCGTGGACGACATCCCGCCCAGCTGCCCGGTCTACGACGTGCGCTACGTCTACATCTACGACGTGACGCCGGACGTGGTGTGGGACGGCTACCTGCCGGGCTACCTCGGGTGCTACCCGTATCACGGCACGATCGTCTACGGCACCGGCTACCGCTACCGGCCCTGGCGCGGGCGGCATCACTACTATCCGCGCCCGTGCACCTGGGGCATGATGCCGCGCTACAACCCGTGGCTCAGCCGCTGGAGCTTCGGCTTCAGCTTCGGATCGGGTTTCCTCAAGGTCGGCTCGCTCTGGCACCCGGGCGCGCTGCCCCGCGGTCCCCATGGACCGCCCCGCTGGTTCGGGCCGGGTGGCTTCCACCGCCCGCTGCTCGCCGCGGACCGGTCGATGCTGCGGAACCGGCGCCCGAACCCGCTTCCCGCCCGTCCGCTCGGGGAACGCACGCCGATGAACCTCTACCGGCGCCCCGCGAACCTCCCGGTCATGGCCCGCGCGGTCGAGCGGCTGACCCGGCCGCCGGTCGCAAGGCCGGCCCCCGCGCCCGTCCCCAACGACGTGTTCGCGGGCAAGGACGGCAAGGTCTACCGGCGCGAGCCGCGAGGGTGGAAGGTGAACCAGGGTCGCTCGTGGGTCCCGGCGTCCCTGCCGGTCACGCCTCCCGAGATCCCGGTGCGCGGAACCCCCGACCCGGGGACGGTCCGCAGCTGGCCGCCCGGTCCGCGACCGGTCCGGCCCCAGCCCACGCCGTCGGCCCCGGCCCGCGAGCCGCACCGGGGTCCGGCCTTCCGTCCGCCGCCCCCGACCATCAGCCCGGCGCCCGGCGACCTGGAACGCGAGTATCGCGGTCGCACCCGGGCCAACGGGCATGTGCCCGAGACCCCGGTGCGGTTCCCGATCCCCGGAGGCGGCAAGGACCCCAAGCGCGGCGGGTCGTGACTAGCTTCGCGCGCCGAGATCCTCGCGCAGCAGCGGCCCGGGCGAGCGGGGGACGGCGAAGTACCACCAGTTGACCTCGGGCGTCCATCCTTCGTACTCCGCGACGCGCGCGCCCCAGAGACACTCCCCCACGGCGCGCAGGTGCGCGCGCGCGCGGGCGTCGGCGCGACCGATCCGCTCGGTCGCCGGCGGGCGCTCGTCCGCCGCGGCGAGTGCCACCGCCTCCGCCAGGAGTTGGCGCCCATCCAGGTCGTTGAGATAGTCGTCGAGCCCCAGCGGATAGCCCGTCTCGATCTGCGCGACCGTCCGCTCCCACTCGGCGATCAACCCCGGCAGCCCCGCCGCGACCATGCCCGCGGGCACGCCGCGCTCGGCCAGGAATCGGCGCACCGGGTCGCGCCCGCTCATCCAGCCTCCCCGTGCCGCAGCGCCTGGCGCCGGAAGTAGCGCTCGCCCTCGCGGGGTCGGAAGAACGTGCGGATCACGCCGTCGCGGCCGAAGGCGATGAAGGCGCCGCTGCGGCGGTCGAAGCGCGTGGTGACGCCATCGTCGCGCACGATCTCGAGCACGTCCCCGCCGGCGGGCCGATCGCGGAGCGCCTGGGCGCGCGCCAGGTACTGGGGCAGGGAGAGCGCGCCGAACTCGCGCCCGTGCTTGCGGTAGTGCTCCACCAGCAGGGCCTGGGTGCGGAAGCCGACTAGGGAGCCTGGCGCGGCCGGCGCGCGGAGGGTCGCAGGGGATGTGGCCGCCCGCGCCGCGGGGCTCCCACCGAACAGGACCAGCGGCAGGGCGGCGACCAGCGCCCACGCGATCCGGGCGAGGCGGCGCCTCACGCGCCGCTCAGAGCCGGACGATGCGCCGGACGCGCTGCTGCGAACCGCTGACCAGGCGCACCAGGTACACGCCGGCGCCCAGGCGCCGCCCGCCCGCGCCGCGCCCGTCCCAGGTCAGCCGCTGCTCGCCGGCCGGCTGCCATCCGCTCACCAGCGTGCGCACGCGACGCCCCGCGACATCGAGGATCTCGACGCGCGCGCGGGCGGCCACGGGCAGCGCGAAGCGGAGCCCCACCTCGCCCCCGCTCGGATCGGGCGTCGGGGGCGCCAGCATCAGCCCCGGTGCTAAGGTCGGTGGCACCGCGACCGGGACGGTGCGGCGCGTCGCCCACATGGTCGCGTTCAGGAACAGCAGGCTGTCGCGGCCACTGGCCTCGCCCCAGCCATCGAAGATGCTGGTGTTGCCGGGTGCCGCCGAGCCGTCGTCGATCGGCGAGCTGTCGCCCGCGAAGACGATGCGGCCGTTGCCGTAGACCGCGTGCGCCGCCATCAGCCCGGTGGTCCCGTGCGTGAGGCCGGTCATCCAGATGTCCCCGGTCACGGTGGGATTGGCGACCGGGTCCAGCGTCATGGTCGTGCCGTTGTGGTACGAGACGCCGTCCGCCACGCCGTTCGGCCCGTGGATGATCGAGTCCGAGAGCGCGGTCTCGGAGTTGAAGCTGTCCTGGACGATGTTGTTGTTGGCGTCGCCGCTGATGCCGAAGTGGACCCCGAACCGGTGCTGGGTATCGAGCAGGTCCCAGATCTGGGGCGAGTCGAACCCGTCGCCGTTGCGGTCGGACCCGCTGTGGTCCGAGACCGCGATCAGACCGCCGCCGTCGCGCACGAACCCGAAGATCGCGGTCGACTCCGCGGCCGTGAACCGGACGTTGGGCTCGGGGACGATGAACACGTCGTACTTGGACAGGTCGTAGGCATTGCCGGCATTGCCGTAGGTGATGCCGAAGGCCGGGGTCAGGGTGGCGACCGAGTAGCCGCGCTTGACCAGGTCGATGGCCCACGACGAGATCGCCCCGAGCCAGTAGTCGCGCGGCGTCGCCGGCGTGACCGTGCTCTGGTCCGGCACGGGCAGCGGCTGGTCGGTGTCGATCTGCCAGTCCGCGTTGCCCGCGGTCTCGGCGTGGGTGTTGTCGAACAGCGCCTTGGGGCCCGCGCCGGCGAGCGACGACAGCACGAGCAGACCGGCCGCCACGCCGGCGAGTCGGAACCGGTTGGACACTCCCACGCGGGACCCCTTCGACGATGGTGCGTCCGTCCCCCGAGGGCCGGGAGGCGGCGCGGAGACGAGCACGCGGCCAAGCGGACGATGATGCTATCACAGGGGGCGCGGCGCGCTCCTCTGCTAGACTCCCGGCGCCCACTCGCCCGCTGCGTCCCCGAGGGACCCACCCTGCCGCGCCGGTCGACGTCACTCCTGAGCATCCCCGCTCGGCTCCTCGTGGTCACGGCCCTGGTGGGGCTGGTCGCGGGCTGCGGGCGCCCCCCGGCGATGCCGTCGTACGCGCCCGGCCCCGGCGACGGCCCGATCCGGCGCGGCGGCCACGCGGTGTTCGTGCGCGAGGAGGACCCCGACTACCTCGACCCCGCGCTCTCGTACGGCACGTATTCGGCACCCGTCAACGAGGCGATCTTCCACACGCTGCTGGACTACGCGCACGGCCCGGGGCCGGCCGGGGCCCGGCTCGAGCCCGACCTGGCGGACGCGCTTCCCGACCTGCGCGAAGGGGGCACGCTCTACTGCTTCCACGTGCGGCGCGAGGCGCGCTTCGCGGCACCGCTGCGGCGGCACATCACCGCCGCGGACTTCAAGTACGCGATCGAGCGGCTGTTCCGCGTCAACTCGCCGGGCGTCAACTTCTACCGCCACATCGTCGGCGCGGACCGCGTGCTGGCCGGTCGCGACAGCGTGCTGCCGGGCGTGATCGCCCGCGGCGACTCGCTCTACATCCGCCTCACCGC
>VBPB01000008.1:0-8951 GCA_005893365.1 Candidatus Eiseniibacteriota bacterium | reverse complement strand
CTCGGCGTCACCCCCACCAACGCCGTGGCCCTGATCCGGCGCGGCCAGGTGGACGGGGGGTTCTTCGAGGTGCCGGCCGCCGACTACGCCCGCATGCGCGCCGACCCGCAGTGGCGCCCGCAGATCGGCGTCGACGACGGGATCGAGACCGACTACCTCTACTTCAACGTCCGCCACCCCCCGTTCAACGACCCGCGCGTGCGGCAGGCGGTCTGCTGGGCGCTCGACCGCCGCGCCATCCTCAAGGTCTATTCGGGCCGCGGCGTCGTGGCGGGCGAGTTCCTGCCTCCCGGCATGCCGGGCGCCGTCCCGCTCGGCCGCTACCTCCATCCGGACCTCGCGCGGGCGCGCCGGTTGCTGCGCGAGGCCGGCTACCCCCAGGGGCTCACCGTCAAGCTCTACGGGATGACCACCGAGCCCAACCCGCGGCTGCTCACGATCGTCCAACAGCAGCTGGCCGAGGTCGGCATCCGCGCCGAGCTGGACCTGGGCGAGGCGGTCGGATACACCTCGATGGCCCAGGACACGACGCGCCACATCCCGTTCGGCTGGTACGCGTGGACCGCGGACTACGTGGATCCGTCCAACTTCTTCGACACGCTGCTCAATGGCCGGCGCATCACCGCCACGTTCAACAACGATCTGAGCCTGTT
Source organism: Candidatus Eiseniibacteriota bacterium (assembly GCA_005893365.1). Taxonomy (GTDB): domain Bacteria; phylum Eisenbacteria; class RBG-16-71-46; order RBG-16-71-46; family RBG-16-71-46; genus WS-11. The sequence continues at coordinate 8,298 of VBPB01000008.1, read as the reverse complement.
CGACGACGCGTGGGTGGACGATCGCATCGAGCAGGCGATGGCGAGCCGCGAGGACTCGACCCGCGCCCGGCTGTGGCGCGAGGTGGACGAGCGGGTGATGGACGAGGCGCCGGTGGCGACGCTGGTGCACAACTACGAGAGCCGGCTCTACGCGCCGCGGCTCGGCGGCTGGTACCGGCACATCACCCGCATCCTCAGGCTCGAGGACCTCTACCTCAAAGCCCCGCGGCCAGGCGCGTCGTGAGCCTGGCGCCCCCCGCGAGCGCGCTCGCCGCGCCGCTCGAACGCGAGACCGCGCCCCACCGCTCGGAGCTCGGCGCCATCGCCCGCCGCTTCGCCGCCGACCGCTGGGCGTTGGCGGGGTTGCTCTTCCTTACGCTGCTCACCCTGCTCGCGTGGTCGGCGCCCTGGTTCGTGCCCCACGTGCTGCACGCCTCGGCGTTCCGGCTCGGCATGATGGACCACATCCAGATCGCGGGGCGCACGGTGGAGGTCGTCTCCGCCGACGGCGTGCCGGTCGGCCCCACGAGGGCCTATCCGCTCGGCGCCGACCTCATCGGCCGCGACGTCCTGGCGCGGATGATCTACGGCGCGCGCATCTCGCTGCTGGTCTCCGCCCTCGGCACCCTCCTGGCGGTCTTCCTGGGGGCCTTGGCCGGGCTCCTCACCGGGTTCTATCGCGGCGCCGTCGACACCGCCCTCTCGCGCTTCGTGGACGCGATGATGGCCATCCCCATCCTGCTGCTCGCGATCGCCCTGGCCTCGGTGCTGCGCCAGGGAAGCCTCTGGACCGTCATCCTGATCCTCGGGCTCGTCAACTGGACCTACCTCGCGCGCATCATCCGCGGCGAGGTGCTGGCCCTGCGCGAGAAGGAGTTCATCGAGGCCGCCCGCGCCGTGGGCGCCGGGGACGCGCGCATCCTGCTGCGCCACCTGCTCCCCAACCTCTTAGGCCCCCTGCTCGTGTTCACCACCCTCTCGCTGGCCGGCAACATCCTGCTCGAGAGCGCGCTCTCGTTCCTGGGCGTCGGCATCCGGCCCCCCGCGCCCTCGTGGGGGAACATGATCGAGGAGGGCATGGCTTTCTACCGCGTGGCGTGGTGGATCACGCTCTTCCCCGGGCTCGCCATCCTGTTGACGGTGGTGAGCCTCAACCTGGTCGGCGACGGGCTGCGCGACGCGCTCACGCCCGGCACCCACGACCGGAGCCGGCCGTGACCGCCCGCCTGGTGCGCCGGCTGCTGGCGAGCGTGCTGGTGCTGGTGATCGTCTGTGCCGTCACGTTCCTCATCTTCTTCGCGGTGCCCGGCAAGCCGGCCGAGCTGATCGCCGGCAAGTACGCCTCCCAGGAGACGCTGGCGCTGATCGAGCATCGCCTGGGCCTCGACCAGCCGCTGCCGCTCCAGTTCGCGCGCTTCCTCACGCACGCCGCCCGCGGCGACTGGGGCTTCTCGTACGTGAGCCAGCAGCCGGTGCTCGGCACCATCCTGGTGGCGTTCCCGAAGACGCTCTCGCTCACCTTCGGGGCGATGGTCGTGTGGCTGGTGATCGGCATCCCGATCGGCGTGCTGAGCGCGCTCAAGCCGGGCTCGGCGTGGGACCGCCTGGCGATGGTGTCGGCCCTGGTGGGCATCTCGATGCCGCCCTACTGGCTCGGGCTCATCCTGCTGCGCGTCTTCGCCGACCAGTTGGGCTGGTTCCCGCTCGGCGACTACGTCGAGATCGCGCGCGGCGGGGTGCTGGGCTGGGCGCACCACCTGGTGCTGCCCTGGGCGACGCTGGCCGCCCTCTACGCCGGCTGGTACGCGCGCATGACCCGGGCGCAGATGCTCGACGTCGCGCGGCTCGACTTCGTCCGCACCGCGCGCGCCAAGGGCCTGGGCCAGGTCGCGGTGGTGTGGCGTCACATCCTGCGCAATGCGCTGCTGCCGCTCGTCACCATGCTGGGCATGGACGTCGCCTACCTGTTCGGCGGCGCGGTGCTCACCGAGAGCGTGTTCGGCATCCCCGGCGTCGGCGGCCTGGCTTGGCGCGCGATCCGGATGCGCGACCTGCCGATGGTGATGGGCACGGTGCTGTTCGCGGCGTGCTTCATCGTGCTCGCCAACCTGATCGTCGACCTGGTCTACTCGGCGCTCGATCCCAGGATCAGCGCGGAGGGGTAAGGCCCGCGTTTCACCGGTACATCGCCTTCAGCCGTCCCCACGTCGTTCCGGTCACGGGCACGGGAGCGAGCACGAACTTGCTGACCCGGGGCGTTCCCTGCTGCGAGACCACGAACACGTTCCGGCTGGCGTCCACGGCCACGGCCTGGGCCGACGCCACGTACCACGTGGTCAGGAATCCGCCCGCGGCATCGAACTTCTGCACGCGAGCGTTGAAGAGATCGGTCACGTAGACGCCGCCGGCCGCATCGACACAGACGCCTGTCGGCGAGCTGAACTGGCCCGGGCCGGCGCCGTAGGAACCCCACTTGGCGACGAACGTGCCGTCGCTCGTGAACTTCTGCACGCGATTGTTGTCCGACTCGGTGACGTAGACGAAGCCGCTCGGGGCCACCGCGACGCACGAGGGATAGTAGAACTGCCCGTCCCCCGAACCCTCGGATCCCCATTGCCCCACGTAGTCGCCGTTGGCACTGAACTTCTGGATCCTCGCATTTCCATAATCGGCGACGTAGACCGTCCCGTATCGATCGAGGGCGATCCCGCACGGAGCGGACAGCTCACCGTTGCCCGCACCGAGACTCCCCCATTGGCGAAGGAACTGGCCGTCCGACGTGAACACCTCGACCCGCTGCCCCCCGCCGTTATCGGTGACGAATACTTCCCCGTTGGGGCTGACCGCGACGCCCCAGGGACCGATGAACTGTATCGTGGATGCCGGGTCCCAAGGACCCCTCGACCGGCCGGGCCACCTCGCGCCCCGCCACATCGTGGATGGACACCCGCACCGTGGCCGCCGTGGCGAGCGAGAACTCGAGGCGCGTGCCGTCGGAGGAGAATGGATTCGGTGTGGCCGTCTCCCAGGCCGCCGGCATGGTCCCCGCCGAGGCGTGCGGGGCCAGGGCCCAGCGGGCGATGCGGAACGCGGCGCGGCCGCCGGCTTCACTGAGATCCCCGCCGACGAACAGGTCGTCGCCCTGCACGACGAGCGCCATCAGGCGTCCGTTCGCCCCGGTCCCGAGCGGGTGCGCATCGACCCCGTCCCAGCGCGCGATCTGGCCGAGATCGGTCCCCGCCGGGACGCCCGGCACGAGCGGACGCAGCAGCAGGTCGGCCGTGACGAAGAGTTGGCCCCGCGAGACCGCCAGCGCCCGCACGCGCTGGGCGATGAGGCCGGGGAACGACTGCCAGGCACCACCGTCCCATCGGGCCAGTCCATACGCCGGCGCGCCGCCCGCCTGGAAGAAGGTCCCGCCCACGACCAGACCGGAGTCGGTGCTCGCGAACGCGTCGACCTCGCCGTTGACGCCGTCCCCCAGGGCTTCCCACGACGCGCCGTCCCACGTCGCAACGTTGCGCGCCGCCACGCCGCCCAAGGAATCGAACTGGCCGCCCACGTAGAGTCGGCCCCGATGGATCCCCATGCAGAGCACTCGCGGCCATTCGTAGGGCACTGGCGCGATGGACTGCCAGCTCGTCCCGTCGAATCGGGCGACGGCATGAGAGGTCCCATCCCAGTTCAGAGAGCCCGCGGCGTACAGCGTGTCTCGCAGGACCGCCAGGGCCTCCACCATCCCGTGGACGAGACCCAGTGGGTGCCAGTGTTGACCGTCCCATCGTGCGATCGCGTCGATCCCGGCGTCGGGATCGAACAGGTTGCCCCCGACGATGAGCTGGTCACGGAACACCGCGAGACTGGTCGCCCGGCCCGAAAGGGCCTCGCGCATCGCGTGCCATCGGACTCCGTCCCATCGCGCCACCGGCTGGGTGGGAGACCAGCCCTGGGACGTTCGGAAGCGCAGACTCCCCGCCGCGACGAGGCTCCCGTGATAGGAGGCGAGCGATTGGACGTAGCCCTCTAGGCCATGGTCCTCGGCGTCCGCCCGCTCCAAGGCGTCCCAGCCGCTTCCGTCCCACGCGACCACATTCGATGTGGGCTCGGCATCCATCGCCCAATACGAGCACAGCCTCCCGCCCACCACGAGGCGATCCAGGTAGCGGATGGCGGTCTCCGCGGCCGGCCACGACGTCTCACCGATTCGCGTCCATGACGTCCCGTTCCAGGACTGCACGTCGCTGATCCATGCGCCGATGCGGAACAGCGATCCGACTAGGATGAGGCTGTCTCCATCGACATAGAGCCCGCGCGCCTCACCCGCCGATTCGCCGGGCACCGCGTCCCAGGACGTGCCGCCGAAGCGCAGGAGCGTCCGCTCGTCTGCGAACGCGCCGGCGACGAACAGCGTGTCGCGCAGCTCCGCGACGGCGCTCACCCAGGCGTTCGCCGGGCTCGGGATGCCGTCTCCGACCGAGTGCCACGCCGAGCCATCCCAGCTCGCGATCCTGGCCGTACCGACGGTTCCGGAACTCAGGAAGTCACCGGCGGCCACCAGGGCACCATGATGGGAACCGAGCGCGTTTACCGGACCGTCGAAACCGGCCCCGATCGCGCTCCAGGCCGCCCCGTCCCAGCGCGCGATGTTGGCGACCTGCACCTCCAGGGCATGGTGCCCTTCGATCCGATTGGCCATCCGGTCGAAGCGGCCCCCCGCGACCAGGGTCGCGCCGTCCAGGAACAGGGCGCGGACCTCGATCCCCCCGACCCGGCCTTCGACCGGCACGCCGAGCGGCGTCCAACGCTCCTCGTCCCAGACCGCCACCGGGCCGAGCACCTGCTCGCCCGAAAGGCCGTATTGGCCCCCGGCGACCAATCGATCCTGGAAGACGGCCAGCGCGAAGACCTCGCCGTCGAAGCCGGCGCCCAGGGGCTGCCAGGCCCCGTCCCGCCAGCGGGCGACCCCATTGACGCGCTGTCCACCAGCCATCGCGAAGGACCCGGCCGCGACTAGCTCGCCGTGGAACAAGGTGAGTGCATGGACGGGACCGTCGATGATGGGGAGGCTGAAACCGTCCCACCACCGCCAGTTCTCGTCGGGTTCCGCGCCTGAGCCGAGGATCTGGAGACCCGACACCCGCGTTTGCGTCGCGGGTCCCGGCCTGGTCCCTGCCGGCCGGTCCGCGCACCTGGCGTCCGCCGCCACTCGAGCGATGAGCGCGGCGCTCAAGGCCAGGCCGGCGGCTACGCTCTTGAACGACACATCCACCCCTCCCCGGGTCGGCGCTCCGCGGCTTCCGCGCCGCGGTCCCGCCGTCCTACCGCATCCGCACCACCCGCCGCGTCATCCGCCGCTCCCCGGCCTGCATCCGGGCCAGGTAGACGCCGCTCGCGACCGCGTGTCCGGTCGCGTCGCGCCCGTCCCAGGTCACGTCCAGCACGCCCGGCGGCACCATGCCGTCGAGCAGCGTGCGCACTTCGCGGCCGCCCGCGTCGTAGATCGCCACGCGCACGGCTTGGCTCACCGGTGTGCCCAGCCGGAACACGCAGCGGTCGCGCACCGGGTTCGGGACCCCGGGACCGAACGAGAGCACGGCGGGGATGGACGGCCCCGGCGCGTCCACCGGCAACTGGGGCTGGCCGACGGCGGGATCGCTCGCGTTGCCGTGCACGTCGAGGGCGACCAGCTTGTAGGTCGAGGTCATACCGCCGTCGAGATCGAGGTACGCGGTATCGCTCAGGGCCGCGACCAGCGTCGCCGACCCGGTGGCGAAGTCCCCGCTGGCGCCGCGGTAGAGCCGGTAGCCGCCCAGGTCCAGGTCGGGGTTGCGCGACCAGTGGAGGTTGATGCCGCTCACGGCCGCCACGGCCACGAAGCCCTGCGGCACGGTCGGGCGAAGGTTGTCCACCGAGTAGCCGCTGTCGGGAGCGGCGCTCCAGAAGTAGGGGAAGAACGCCGCGTGCGCGTCCACCAGGTACGTGGACCGGTTGATCCCGACGGCCGACGAGTCGACCAGCGACGGCGCCACGTAACTGTAGAGCGCCTGCCCGCGTGCCGGGATGGAGCCCACGCCCTCCCAGTAGGTGCTGCCGGTGGCCGTCGCCACCTCCCGATACACGCCGGGAGCCGCACTCTCGACCTCGGCATCCGATCGCAGCACCCGCGCCCCGGCCCGGATGGCCCGCGCCGCGGCGGTGGCGGAGACCTGCCGCCAGATGCCGTAGGTGCCGATCTCGAGCGTCGGCAGGCTGTCGAGGTAGCTCCCGTTCCACTTGACGCGCACCTGGCCGCCCTGGTCGCCCGGCACGTCCGTCACGCCGGTGATCAGCGGCGACGGATCGCCGAGCCTTCCCGAGCCGTCGATGAGCTGGACGAGGATCTTGTCGTCGGTCCCGGAGCGCCGGTCGAGCCAGCTCACGAGGCCCGCGCCGATCGGAGTCGCGACCAGCGTCGGGAGCGTCTGATCCCCGTTCGCCGTGCACACGCGCATCCCGGCGGCGGTCCACGCGGGGTGCACGACGCCGTCCGGAAGCACCCGCGCGGCGTAGACATCCCAGCCGCCGGACCGCTTGTCCTGCCAGGTCACATACACGCCACCCGCGCCGTCACCGATGAGATCGGGTGCCATCTGGTCAAAGGTGTCGCTGGTCAGCCGCACGCCACCGGTCGGCCAGCCCGCGTGGGATTGTCCCCCGGCGTCCAGCCGATGGACGAAGATGTCGTTGGTCGAGCCGGTCATGACGTCGGCCCAGGCGACGCACAGGCCCCCGAACCCATCCGCGATGGCACGGATGCCCTGGGCGGTCCCGGTGCAGACCACGCCCACGGCGCTGCCCGAGACGGTCCACCCGGTTGCCACTCCACCGGTCGCGGTCAGGTGTTGGGCGAACACGACCACGTTGCAGCGGGCATCCCGCCAGACGAAGAACGCACCGCCGGTCCCGTCGCTCACCACCTTCGCAACGCTCTGGTTGCTGGTGAGGTTCGTGACCCCCAGCCCGTTGGCGATCCACCCGGGTGCGATCGAACCGTCCCCGCGCCGGCGCTGTGCGAAGATCGCGCTGCCGGACCGGAGGTCCGTCCAGGCGATGATCGCCCCACCCGCACCATCCGCCGCGATCGCCGGCGTCGTCTGACTGGCCGCTTGCGAGCAGATCGCGACGCCCCCCGGGGTCCATCCGTGCCCCAACGTAGCGATGGCGCTCACGCGCTCGGCGTAGATGTCCGCTGTGCCGGTTCTGGCGTCCTGCCAGGCGATGATGGCTCCGTGGTAACCGTCGCTGGTGATGACCGGCGCGGACTGAAGGCCGGTGGCGACACCCACCGCGAGACCATTCAGCGGCCAGGTGTCCTCGAGCGTCCCATCGCTCAGCACGTGTTGGGCGTAGACATCGCCGGCGTCGCTCCGCGGGTCCTGCCAGGCGATGACCACGCCGCCGTCATCGTCCGACACCGCCACCGGCGTGGCCTGGTCACCGGCGCTGACGCAGACCGGAAGCCCATCCGCCGGCCATCCGCTGGCGAGCGCGCCCGTGGCGGTGACGTGTTGGGCATAGATATCGGATCGCCCCGACCGGACGTCCTCCCAGGCCTCGAAGACACCCCCGGCGCCGTCCGTCACGCTCACCAGGTTCCGCTTGGTGCCGGCAACGCTGGAGGCCGCCGCGTAGGTGGCGTAGTCGTGGGGCCAAGCGTGCGACGCGTTCGCCGGGGTGACGAGGGGCTGCGTGAGTCGGAACCGCGCGGCGCTGAGCGTGGTGCCGGAGGGCGCGGTCACCTGGATCGGGCCGTGGACATCCCCGGCAGGGATGTGGAACCGCAGTTGCGTGTCCGACTCGACCACGAACGTCGCCTCGAGGCCGTTCACCTGCACCGAGGTCGCGCCGGTGAAGCTCCGACCATAGACGACGACCTGCGTGGTCTCCCGCTCGGACGCGGCCACGCGCGAGGGTTCGAACGTGTCGATGGGGGGTGTCACGGCGAACACCTGGGCACTGGTGCCGGTCCCGTAGGGACTCAGCACGGCGACGTGGCCGGTCGTCGCCCCGACCGGGACCACGGCCGAGATCTGGCCGTCGTTCACGATCGTGAACGACGCGGAGGTTCCGTTGAACGTGACCCCGGTCGCTCCCATGAGGTACTGACCCGTGATCACCACCGGTGTCCCCTCGGTCCCGAAGGTCGGGCTGATCTGCGTGACCAGTGGCGCGATGAGGGTGAAGGCCTGGTCGCTGGCGCCGGTCCCGGAGGGCGTCGTGACGGTCACGAAGCCGGTCGTGGCGCCCGCCGGAACCGTG
>VBPB01000084.1:12507-13037 GCA_005893365.1 Candidatus Eiseniibacteriota bacterium | reverse complement strand
ACTCGGCCAACCGCGACGAGGCGGTGTTCGCGGATCCGTACCGCTTCGACGTCCTGCGCGAGCCGAACGAGCACGTCGGCTTCGGCGGCCCGGGCGCTCATCACTGTCTGGGTGCGAACCTCGCGCGGCGCGAGATCGCGGTCGTGTTTCGCGAGCTGCTGCGCCGGCTGCCCGATCTCGAGATCACCGGCGGGCCGGAGCTGCTGCGCTCGAACTTCATCCACGGCATCAAGCGCATGCCGTGCGCGTTCACGCCCGGCGGAGCCTGAATCCTGCGGGCGTAGTTCTAGTGCTGCGCGCCGCGAACCGGGCGAATCTGGCGAAACTGGCCGAGGATCGTGATCTTCTGCCAGATCTTGCGCGAGAGCCCCGAGACCAGGTTCTCCACTTCATCCACCGCGCGCAGCACGGTCTCGTCGTGAAAGTACTGAACGTAGAGCGCCGCCACCTTGCTCAGGACTGCGAGCATCTCGCTGCAGTAGTCGAGATAGCGCTCGAGTTGGTAGGGCGTCAGGTTCGCGCGCGCGGGC
>VBPB01000084.1:0-12497 GCA_005893365.1 Candidatus Eiseniibacteriota bacterium | reverse complement strand
TGGTGCATGTCTATGATGTGGGTGAGCGAGCGCAATTCGTGCAGCGCCGTCAGCGCGCGGTTTCGCTTGAGGCGCCTCTCCAGAGTGACGAGGAAGTAGATCCCGGCCGACAACAGCAGCGCTTCGTTCACCCCGGCGTCGATCCCCTGCGCCAGATCGGCGAGGCTGGACGCGATCTCGCGGAACTTCAGATAGCCGTAGACGAATGTGACGACCGGGAGACTCGCGAGCAGGACGCCGAGAGCGATCGCGCCGGCACGAACCCAATAGTTGGGCCGCGCCAGCCAACGCGCCCGCTCGTGCGCCTCGGACGCGATGGCGGCGAGCTCGACGCTCACGCGGCCGAGTCCGGAGTCGGGGAAACGCTGGCTCACCCGCGCCCGCAGCAGCTCGGCGGTCGCGAGGATCCTCTCGGCGTCGAGCGAACGCAGCGCCACGGGTCGTCCTCCGCATTCGACGATATCGTCGCACCGTGCGATCACGCTCCCGGCGCCTGTTCTGGGCGGTCCTGTTCATCGCAGCGATCGCGCTCTCGTGGCTCTGGGGCACGACCCGCGTCGCGATCGAATCGATCCAGTTCGACCTCGGGAGGATCGGCGAGAGCATCTACGAGGCGCACGCCAGGGACGGGAGGTGGCCGGCGCGGATCGCGGACCTCGAGGGGACGACGTATCTGAACATGCCCTATCGCAGGAGCGCGCTCGAAGACGGGGCGTTCGTCGTCGTGTGGCAAGAGGACCTCGATCCAGACCCCGCGGCGAACCGGGACCGCGTCCTCGCGTACGACGACGGCAGTCTGTTCGCGCGGCTGGGGCTCGTATGGGGCTGCTGGGGAGATCTGCGGGTCGCGCGGGTGGACGCGGAGCGCATCGCGGTGCTCGAGCAGGAGAGCGTTCGGCGCTGAGGCAGTATCGTCGGTCTCGCCACGGAGGAGCATCCCATGGGCGACCTGCGCTCGACCGTCATCGAGGGCTACGAGGCGTTCGCGCCGATCTCGCGCGAACTGATCGAGGAGGCGCGGCGCTGCTTCCCCGGCGGCGACACGCGCATGAGCGCGCACTATGCGCCCTACCCGCTGTTCGTGGAGCGCGCGGCGGGCTGCAGGCTCTACGACGCCGACGGCCACGCGCTCGTCGACTTCATGAACAACTTCACGTCGCTGATCCACGGCCACGCATTCGCGCCGGTGGTCGAAGCTGTGATCGAACAGGTGCAGCGCGGCACCGCGTATGCGGCGCCGACGCGCAGCCAGGTGGCGCTCGCGCAGCTGATCCGCGCGCGCGTGCCGTCCGTCGAGCAGCTGCGCTTCACGAGCTCGGGCTCGGAGGCGACGCTGATGACGCTGCGCTGCGCGCGCGCGGCGACCGGCCGACAGAAGATCATGAAGATGGAGGGCGCCTATCACGGCAGCTACGAGCTCGCGGAGGTCTCGCTCGTGCCGCGCCCGGACCGCTGCGGCCCGCTCGCAGCGCCGCATCCGGTGCCGATCGACGCGAGCATTCCCCGGAGCGCACTCGACGACGCGGTGATCTGTCCGTTCAATGAGCCCGCGCTCGCGCGCGCGCTGATCGACCGCCACGCGCACGAGCTCGCCGCAGTGATCGTCGAGCCCGTGCTCGCCAGCATGGGCATGATCCCGGCGACGCCCGAGTTCATCGCCGCGCTGCGCGAGGCCACGGCTCGCCACGGCACCGTGCTCGTCTTCGACGAAGTGGTCACGCTGCGCGTCTCGCACGGCGGCGCACAAGCGTGGTACGGCGTGACGCCCGACCTGACCGCGATGGGCAAGATCATCGGCGGGGGACTGCCGATCGGCGCGTTCGGCGGCCGCGAGGACCTGATGCGCGTCTTCCATCCCGACGAGCGGGAACCGGTGATGCACGCGAGCACGTTCAGCGGCAATCCGATCTCGATGGCGGCCGGCTTCGCGGCGATGGACGCGCTGACGCCGGATGCGACGCAGCGCCTGAACGCGCTCGGCGAGCGGCTGCGGGCCGGGATCGGCGCCGCGTTCGCGCGCCACGGGATTCGCGGTCAGGCGACGGGACTGGGATCGCTCGCGAACATCCACTTCACCGACGCGGCGCTCGCCAGCGCGCGCGACTCGCTGGCCGGCGTCCTGCGCTCCGGCCACGTCAACCAGCTGCTGCATCTCGAGATGCTGAAGCGCGGCGTCGCGAGCGCGGCGCGCCTGATGTACTGCACGTCGACCGCGATGGGTGACGAAGACGTCGATTTCGCGCTCGCTGCGCTCGACGACGCGCTGAAGAGCCTCTTGCCTGGCATCGAGAAAGAGAAGCCCGAGCTCCTCGTCTGACGCGATGGATCTCGCGGCAACAATACCTGACACGCCGCGCGCACGCTCGCGAGCGCGCCCTGGAGCCGGCCCTGTTCGGTCGCGGCGACCGTCTTCGAGAGGATCGTCTGCGCGGCGGCGCTCCAGACGCCCCAGAAGCCGCCGAGCGCGATCGCCGCGAACACGACCCATTGCGACCAGGCGGTGCCGTAGAGGGCGAACGAGGCGAGCCCCGCCCCCATGCCGAAGTAGAGCGCGCGCTTCTCGCCGAGCGCCTTCACGATCGGCCCGATCGCACCCGCCTGCACGATCACGCTCATCACGCCAACTGCGACGAGCGCATAGCCGACCATCCTCTGGTCCCAGCCGAAGCGTGTGTTGCCGTAGAGGAAGAACGTGTGCGGCAGCGAGTCGTGCGCGAGATAGCTGAGCACCGAGACGGCGAACAGCGCCCACAGCGCGGGGTATCGGCGGATCAGGAGCGCCGAGCCGATCGGGTTCGCCTTCAGCCACTCGAACGGCGCGCGGCGTGCGCGAGCAAGCGATTCCGGCAGCACGAACAGGCCGTAGCCGAAGTTCGCCAGTGTGAGGCTGCCCGCGATCCAGAACGGCAGCCGCGGATCGACGCTGCCCGCCTGCGCGCCGATGAACGGCCCGAGGATGAATCCGACGCCGAACGCGGCGCCGATCGCGCCGAACGCGGCCGCCCGGTTCTCGGGCGGCGTCACGTCGGCGATGTAGGCGCTCGGCACGCTGATCGAGGCGGAGCAGAAGCCCGCGATGATGCGACCCGCGAGCAGCCACCACAGGTTCGGCGCGAGCGCGATCAGGGCGTAGTCGAGCGATAGGCCGAACGCCGAGACCAGGATCACCGGGCGGCGTCCGAAGCGATCCGAAAGCGCGCCGAGCACCGGCGCGAAGAAGAACTGGATCACCGCGAACACGGTGCCGAACACGCCCTGCCACCACGCCGCGCTCGTCGCGCTGCCGCCCGTGAAGTCGAGCACGAGCTTCGGCAGGACGGGGATCACGATCCCGAACGCCAGCATGTCGAGCGTCACGGTGACGAGGATGAACGCGAGCGCGGCGCGGCGCGGCGCGCTCGGCGGCCCACCCGAGCTCACGGCGTGGGGTCTCCCATGGCCGGGCATTGTGTCACGTCTTCCGGTTTACGCGATGCCGCGGGACGTGTAAGTAGTGACACAGATCGACCCGACACTCATCAGGGGAGCTTCACATGAGCCGAGCAACGGGCGCGCTCGTGGCGGTCGGGATGATCGGGGGGACGGCGGCCGCGGCGCCGTATTGGTTCGGGGCGCGAATCGAGTCGCGGTTCGAGGAGGGAATCGCCAGCGCGCCGGCGAATCCCTACTACCACCTGGAGATCGAGAAGTACGACCGCGGCTGGCTCACCGCCGAAGCGGTGACGGTGTTGAAGTTCACGCCGCCCGACAAGGAGCCGGTCACTCTCCGCTTCGACCACCGCATCGAGCACGGCCCGATCCTCGGCGGCCTGCGCCAGGCGCGCATCACCACGACGGCCGCGCTCTCGCCCGAGATCGCCGCGCTGATCGGGCCGCTATTCGGCGCGCAGCCGCCGCTCGTGTCGGTGATCGACATCGCCCTCTCGGGCGAGCCGGAGGGCACGATCGACTCGCCCGCGGCGAGTGCAAAGGTCGGCGATGGCGGTGCGCTCGACGTCGCATGGCAGGGCCTGCGATCGCACTTCCACGCCGACCGCGGCATGACGGCGATCGACTTCGCGGGCGAGCTTCCGGGCCTCGCGTTCGGCCCGTCCGGCGGTCCGCCGTTGATTCAATTCGAAGGCTTCGCGATGGAAGGCACCGCCACCAGGAGCGAGACCGGGCTGTGGCTGAGCAGGTCGACCTTGGATCTCGCGCAGTTCACCGCGACGGATCTCACGAGCGGCGCGATGACGCGGGTGAAGAACGTGCGCGCGACGTCGTCCTCCGACGAGAAGGATGGCCTGATCCAGGTCGCCCTCGGCCTGGCCGTCGCCGAGGCGACCTCGCACGTGGACGGCGACACCGTGAAGGACTTCGCGCTCGACTTCTCGCTGCACGACCTCGACGCGGCGGCGATGAAGAAGTTCCAGGAATCCATGGAGGCCAACCGCGCGCAGGCTGGGCGCTCGGACGAGCAGATGGGCCAGGTCGTCCTGGCGCAGATGCAATCGCTCGCGGGCGAGCTTCTGGCGCGCAAGCCCTCGTTCGCGATCGACCGACTCAGCTTCGTGTACCAGAACGAGCCGTTTACGGCGACGGCGCGCGTGCAGTACGTGGGCGCCGGCAACCTCGCCGCGTGGAGCCCGATGAGAGATCTGGCCGGCGGCCTCGGCTTCGAGGCACCGCAGTCTACGGTGCAGCGTCTCGTCGAGACGCAGCAGCTGAACGCGCTGAGGCAGCAGCGCGCGAAGCGGATGATCGAAGCGGGCCTCGTCTCGGAGCCGACACCCGAAGAGGTCGCCGAGATGGAGGCGCAGGCAAAGGCGATCTCCGGACCGATGATCCAGGACCTGATCGCGCAGCAGATGCTCGTGCCCGCCGGCGGCGATCGGATCCGAGCCGAGGCGGCGATCGAGAACGGCAGGATCACGCTGAACGGCCGGCCGTTCCCGCCGGCGATGCCCCCGGGTGGCGTCGTGCCGAATCCGTGTCGTCCCTATGAACGCGGAGCCAGATAACCATCAATCCCCGTCGTCGTGACGGTGGTGAAGGTCCGGCCAGTGCAGATGCGCGTGCACCATCGGCTCGTGGCGGTGGCGGTGCGTGTGCCAGAGCGCGCGCGGCTGGCCCGGGTGCGGATGCTCGTGGTGGCCGTCGTCGTGGCGGTGCGCGTGCTCGTGCTCGTGCGCCGCATGCGTGTGCGAGTGGGCGTGACGATCGAGACTCAGCAGCGCGACGCCCGCAGCGAACAAGAACGCCGCCGCCAGATGTGCAGCGCCGAGCGCCTCGCCGAGGAACAGCATCGCGAACAGCGCGCCGAAGAACGGCGCACTCGCGAACACGCTCTGCGCGCGCGTCGCCCCTAGTTCCTGCGACGCGGAGATCAGCAGCGCGATACTCGCGCCATAGGAGAGTGTTCCGACGGCGATCGCGCCTGCGACGTGCGCCGCGGAGCCCGCGAGCGGCGCACCCCCGGCTCCGATCGCGAGGTTCACCGCGCCGGCGACGAGCCCCTTCCAGAACGTGGTCTGGCTGGGCGTGATGCCGTCGATCATCGCGGTCAGGTGGTTGTCGAGCCCCCAGCACGTACAGGCAGCGATCAGAAGGCCGCCGGCCGCGAACCCGCTGGCGCCCTCGCCCGACGAGAGCAGCACCGCCCCCGCGAGCGCGCACGACACGCCCGCCGCACCGCGCCCGCCGATCCGATCGCGGAAGAACAGCGCGCCGAGCAGCGCGGTGGCCACCACCTCGAAACACAGCCACAACGAGACGCTCGCCGCGCCGGCGAGGCGCAGGCCGAACAGCAAGAGCAGCGGGCCGGCCACGCCGCCCGCGGCGATTGCGCCGAACAGGCGCAGCCGGTTGCGGTCGCCTGCGCGTGGAAGGCGGAGTCCGCCCGAAGCGCGCGCCGCCGTGGGCGCCACGCCGACCGCCGCACCGAGGTAGAGCAATCCCGCGAGCTGGAACGGCGTGAGCACCCCGAGCAGAGGCTTGCTCGCAGGCACGCCCGCGCCGAACAGCGCGGCCGCGAGCAGCGCGAACAGGATCGGGCGCCACTCTAGCCGGGCCTTCGCACTCGCTAATCGCTCGCGCTCGGGCTCCGGCCTTCGCTCGGCTCCGCCTCGCTGCGCATCGCCCGACTTCGTCGGCCTCCTTGCGTTCGTCACCGCGCCGCGACCTGCGGCGCGGGCGACGCGCCCTCGTCGCGCCCCTCCTGCTGGAGCTGCCACATCCGCGCGTAGAGCCCGCGCGCCGCGAGCAGCGCGTCGTGGCTGCCGCGCTCGACGATCCGGCCCGCATCGATCACGAGGATCTCGTCGGCGTTCATCACCGTCGAGAGCCGATGCGCGATCACGAGCGCCGTGCGGCCGACCGAGATCCGCTCGAGCTCGGCCTGGATCGCCTTTTCCGACTTCGAGTCGAGCGCGGAGGTCGCCTCGTCGAAGATCAGGATCGCCGGGTTCTTCAGCAGCGCGCGCGCGATCGCCACGCGCTGCTTCTCACCGCCGGAGAGCTTGAGCCCGCGCTCGCCGACCTCCGTCTCGTAGCCGTCGGGCAGCGCCGCGATGAACGCGTGGATGTGCGCCGCGCGCGCGGCCGCCTCCACCTCGGCGCGGCTCGCATCGGGACGCCCGTAGCGGATGTTGTAGTAGATCGTGTCGTTGAACAGCACCGTGTCCTGCGGAACGATGCCGATCGCCGCGCGCAGCGAGTCCTGCTTGAACTCGCGCAGGTCGCGGCCGTCGATCCGGATCGCGCCCGCGTCCACGTCGTAGAAGCGGTAGAGCAGCCGCGAGAGCGTCGATTTGCCCGAGCCGGAATGGCCGACCACCGCCACCGTGCCGCCGGGTGCGATCTCGAAGTCGACGCCGTGCAGGATCTCGCGGCGCGGGTCGTAGCCGAAGCGCACCGCGTCGAAGTGGATCCGCGGGCGCGCGACGCGCAGCACCTCCGCCCCCGGTCGGTCCTGCACGTCGCGCGGCTGGTCGAGCAGCCCGAACAGCCGCTCCATGTTCACGAGCGCCTGCTTGAACTCGCGGTACACCATCCCGAGCAGGAACAGCGGCGCGGAGAGCTGGAGCAGATAGGCGTTGACGAGGACGAGATCGCCCACCGTGAGCCTCCCCGCCACCACGCCCGCCGCGGCGCGCCACATCATCGCGGTGACGCCAACCGAGACGGCCACCGTCTGGCCGAGGTTCAGCACCGCGAGCGACTTCTGGGCTTTCACGCGCGCGTCCTCGAGCTCGCGCAGCCGCTCGTCGTAGCGCGCCGCCTCGTGCGCCTCGTTGTTGAAGTACTTGACCGTCTCGTAGTTGAGCAGCGAGTCGACGGCGCGCTCGTTCGCGCGCGTGTCGGCTTCGACCGCGGCGCGGAAGAAGCGCGTGCGCCACTCGGTCACCGCGAACGTCCAGACGGTGTAGGCGAGCAGCGTCGCGAGCGTGATCAGCGCAAAGCTCCAATCGTAGGCCCAGAACAGCACCGCCGTGACCAGCACCACCTCGAGCGCGGTGGGCAGGATCGTGTAGATCGTGAGATCGAGCAGATCGGAGATCGCGGCGCCGCCCCGCTCGACGTCGCGCGCGACGCCGCCGGTGCGGCGGTCGAGGTGGAACGCGAGCGAGAGCGAGTGCAGGTGCTCGAACACGCGCAGCGTCACGCGCCGGGAGACGCGCGCCATCACGCGTGCGAACACGACCTGGCGCAGCTCGGTGAACAGCGTCACGCCGATCCGCGCCGCGCCGTACGAGACGAGCAGCGCCACCGGCAGCAGCACCAGGCTCGGTTTCAGCTCGAGCTGGTCGACGATCCGCTTCAGCATGACCGGCACGAGCAGGAGCAGGAGCTTCGCGATCAGGATCAGCGCAAGTGCGAACGCGATCCGCAGCGCATAGGGGCGCAGGTAGGGCACCAACGTGGCGACGACCGCGAGGTCGCCGCGCCCCTCGGCCGGGGCATTGCGCTCGCTCATCGCGCGCGAGGCGTCATATCGGCTCCGCCCCGCCTGTCTCGACCAGCACGCGCTCGACGTGGTCGAACAGCGCCTTGCGCTCCGCGAGCCGCGCCCGGGCGCCGGGGTAGGCGTCGCGGTACATCACCGAGAGCGACGCGCACACGGAGAGATCCGCGCGGCTGATCCGATCCGAATAGAAATAGCGCCTCGATCCGAGCATCTGTTCGAGATCGTCGAGGCGGCGCCTGAACTCGTCTCCCGGCCCACCCGCGGGCGGGTCGAACACCTCGGAGTGGATCTTCCCCTCGGCGTCGAGGAGCCCGAGTTTGGACAGCGACCCGGCCGGAAACCCGCCGCCCGCCACGGGCAACGGCACGTCTGGCCCGATCAGCGCGCGCACCCAGCGCAGCATGTAGAACGCGAGCGTCTGGTCGATCCACTGCTCGAGCCGCCGCTGCTCGCGGGCAACGCGCAAGTTGGACGAGACGAGCGGCGGGTCGGGGAAGCGCCCGTCGAGGAAATCGAGGATCGCGGCCGAGTCCGGGATCCGCGTGCCGTCCACCTCGAGCACGGGCAGGAGCCCGGTCTCGGGCGAGAGCCGCCGGTAGTCCTCCGCGCTCGCGGGCTCCACCACCTCGAACGCGAGCCGCTTCACGCGCAGCGCGCGCCCCACCTTCTCGGTGAGCGGCATCACGCGCGGCCCGTACAGCACGATCCGGGGCGTCACGGCGAAAAGATACCAACCGAGCCCGATTGTCTGGATCCGTGGGATCGTTGTCGTTGCGGCCACGCGCGCGGCTCCCGATCCTCGTGGCGTCCGCGCGCCACACGAGGAGCCGATCAATGACCTCACCGACTCGCGTCCGAACGCTGGGTGCGATCCTCTATCCCGAATTCGAGCTGCTCGATCTCTACGGGCCGCTCGAGATGTTCGGCTGTCTCGGTCCCGAGCTGCGGATCGAGACCGTCGCGCAAGAGGCGGGTCCGGTGCGCTCGGCCCAGGGACCCGAGTCGCTCGCGCGCTACGGCTTCGCTGACTGCCCCGCGCTCGACCTGCTGCTGCTGCCCGGCGGCATCGGCACACTCGCGCAGCTCGGCAACGACGCGCTGCACGAGTTCCTGCGCACGCGCGCGCGCAGCGCGGAGGTGGCGATGTCGGTGTGCTCGGGGTCGGCGCTGTTCGCGCGCGCAGGGCTGCTCGACGGCCGGCGCGCGACGTCGAACAAGATCTTCTTCGAGCTCGCGCGCAGCCAGAGCGAGAAGGTCGACTGGGTCGAGCAGGCGCGCTGGGTCGAGGACGGCCCGTTCGTGACGGCGTCGGGTGTCTCCGCGGGTACCGACATGGCACTCGGCGTGATCGCGCGCCTGTACGGCCGCTCGCGCGCGGAGGCGATCGCGACCGTCACCGAATATCAGTGGCACACCGATGCCGCGCGCGATCCGTTCGCGGCGCAGCTGAACCAGACCCACTGGCTCGCCGCCGCAACCGGGCGGTAGTGTCGGCTCCCCGAAGCCGAGCCCGCGCGCGTCCATCACACCCGCGAGCGCCGGTGAGCCACCGCGTGGTCGATGTCGGCCTGCGCCGAGAGCACGAGCACGTACGAGTCGCCGTGGATCTCTGCGCCGCTCGCGTGCCACCCACAGCTCGTCGATGAACACGAGGTCGCCGCCGAGCTCGTTCGACCACACCTTGGTCAGGAACATGTAGGCGAACGGCGGCGTCCCCTCGCCGTCGTCGGCGAGCCACACCGCGCCGCGCCGCTCGTCGGTGATCACGCCGAGCGTGCGGCGCACGTGCTCGTCGCCAGGAGCGTGCGGCGAGGGATCGTCGACGTAGAGCTCGCGCACCATGCGCAGCACGTCCTCGACGTCGCGTGGATCGAACGGCCGGATCCGCATGGCGGCCAGTCTAGCGGCAACTTGCTTCGTCAAGGTTTCTTGTCGAAGGCCGAGTTGCACTCGAGATGCGGCGCTTTGCGACTTCCTGCGGCGTGCAACTTCGGGCTCGACGCGAGCGGAGTTGTTTCGCTCGCCTAGCACGCGCTTGGTCATCAGGAGCGGCCTCGCTCCGGCTGCCCCTACCGCTCGCGAACGGGCTTCGCGGGCCTGCGCGTTACCTAGCACTGCGGCCGAGCCACTCAGACTCAATCCCTCACCCGCTCGACACGCCCTATGAGGCCGCGAAGGCGCGGCCCGCGTGAAGGCCTGGGCCCATCATCTGACGTTTGTCTACGAAAGCGAGCCGGACGCCGACGAGTCATCCCTCCCGAGGTACCGCATCGTGAAGACCGAAGACTGGTCCGGAGAAATCGGCTGACGCTTGCTTACCCACATGGCTCGATAAGAAACTGAGCGGTGCGACAAAGCCGCGAGCAGACTTTTCGGAAAACCGCCATGCCTGCCGTTTTCGACGCGAGCGTCCCTCCAGCCCGACAGTCACCTCCTAGTGTTATCTTTACTTCCGTCCTGGAAACAATCTCGAACAACGTGTTACGCCATTGGCTGCTGCTTTGCGCCTGCCTCGGGGCGTCGCTGGCATTCGCGGGAAGCTTTTTCGTTCTCAGCCACACACAACAGAACCAGGGACTGCAAACGGCCGCATCTGGAGCCGCCCTGCTGCTGCTTGTGCTGGTAACGGCGCGGTGGCGCACCGTGATCGACGCGATGCTGAGCGACGCGCCGGGGGCCGCTGCGCCGCGCCTGACAGATCGGCCGCGCCTGACGCTCTTCATCGCCAGCTTCGTCGCCTTGTTCCTCGAGTTGGCGCTGATCCGTTATACGCGATCGCAGTTACGAGTGTTTTCGTTCTTCAAGAATGTCCCGCTGATCGCGGTATACCTGGGACTCGGCATCGGCTGTGCGATCGGCGGAGGACGTCCGCGGCATGTGATCGCTTTTTTGTTGTGGTTCGTCCCACTGGCGATCTTTCTTGCCGGAGGCGCATTCGTATTCGCCGGAGCGCTCGGAGGCTTTGCAGCGGCAGCGAGCAGCGAACAGGTCCTGGGGGACATCGTCGTACGCGATCCGTCCGAGGCCGTCGCGTTCGCGGGACAAGTCGGCATGGGAGTGTTCTGTCTGATCACGCTGCTGACTCTCGCGTCCCTCTTCGTTCCGATCGGACGTCTGCTGGGCGATGCTTTCGAGCGACTACCGCGGCTCACTGCGTATAGCGTCAACATCGCCGGCAGTCTTATCGGAAGCGCTGCGTTCCTCATCCTTGGCTACTTGTGGACGCCGCCATGGCTGTGGGTACTGATCGGACTTGTCCCGCTGTTGTAGTGGCTCGACAACCGCCGACATGCGATGTGGGGCGCCGCCCTGATTATCGTGAGCGCTGTCGCCGTCGCGCCACACGTCGGCGAGACGATATGGTCTCCCTATCAAAAGCTTGTTGGCCAGCCCATCGCCCTGCGGGCGGTGCCTGCGGGGCCGGAAATCGCCGGATACCTGGTTGATATCTCCGACGTGTTCTACCAGGTGGCCGTCGATCTGCGACCCGAGGCGGTGGCGCGCGCCGGAGGGAATCCGTTTCCACACTACGACGAGGCTTTTCGCGCCCTGCCCCATCCCATCAACCGCGTCCTCATCGTCGGCGCCGGCACCGGCAATGATGTTGCCGCTGCGCTGCGCGCCGGCGCGACCGCGGTCGACGCCGTCGACATCGATCCGGCGATCGTGTCCCTTGGCCGCCGATACCATCCGGAGCGTCCCTACGCCGACCCGCGCGTTCGCGTGATCATCGACGACGCCCGCGCCGCATTTCGTCGACTGCCCGCAGGGACCTACGATGCGGTGGTGTTCGGGCTCCTGGACTCGCATACGCAGCTCGGTATCTCGAGCGTCCGCCTCGACAACTACGTCTTCACCGAAGAGAGCTTCCAGGAAGCGCGAAGGCTCGTGCGGCCGGGAGGAAGAATCGTCGTGACGGCCGCGACCTTCCGCGACTGGTTCCGGATGCGGTTCGTCCGCATTCTCGAAGCCGCGTGCGGTTCGGCCGTTCAAACCCGTGAGGTGCCCGAGTCAGCCTGGATCACCTACGATTGCCAGGTCGACGGCGCGGTCAGTCAACCCGGATCGACCGATGTCCGAGCCGCTGCCGTGCCGACCGACGATTGGCCGTTTCTGTACTTACCTGAGCGAGCTGTTCCGCGGGCGTACGTGCTCGTCGTGATCCTGCTTGCATTCGGATCTGTGGCGTTCATCCGCAGATACGCGCTTTCTCCGGCACGGTTCAGCGCGTACCACGGACATCTCTTCTTTCTTGGATCGGCCTTCCTGCTGATGGAGGTGTACGCGATCAACCGGCTGGCTCTGTTGTTCGGAACGACGTGGGTGGTATCGGCTGTCGCGATTATCGTGGTGCTTACTCTGATCGTCGCGGCGAACCTGACGGTGACGCTCGCGACACGGCTGCCTTACTCGCTCGCGTACGCGGGACTTTTCGCCGGCTTGGCGCTGAGCTATTCGCTCAACCCCGAGGTCGTTCTCGGGCGAGGCATCAGCTTCTCCATCGCGTACAGTTTTGCGGCGCTTCTTCCCGTGTACTTTGCAGGGCTGGTAT